>NZ_JAEVHN010000024.1:0-25713 GCF_016803375.1 Micromonospora sp. 4G55 | reverse complement strand
TCCCCGTAGATGGAACACGACGAGGAGAAGACCAGGCGGTGCACGCCGTTTTCCCGCATGCTCCGCAGCAGGCTCGTCGTGCCACCGACGTTCGTGTCGTAGTAGTCGACGGGGATCCACACCGATTCGCCGACGGCCTTCCGCCCGGCGAAGTGGATGACCGCATCGATGGGGTTCTCCGCAAAGATCGCCGAGAGCGCCTGATGATCACGTACGTCGGCCTCGTAGACGCTCAGCAGGGGGCGGCCCGCCACCTTCTCGACCCGGGTCGGTGCCGCCGGTGAGCTGTTGGAGTAGTTGTCGACGACGCACACCTCGTAGCCATGCTCGAGCAACTCGACGCAGGTGTGGCTTCCGATGAAGCCGGCACCGCCGGTCACCAGGACAGTCTTCGGACCAGACATGAGAACTTCCTTCCTGTGCGTCCGCGCAGCGGGGCGTCAACGGGTGTGGAGCAACACGGCGGGGCCGGAGTAGTCGGCGATGGCGGCGGCGAGCGGGAGGAGCGCCAGCACGCCGACGAGCAGGGGACCGGCGGCGGTGGAGACGGCTGAACGTACGCGCAGCCCGGCGGCCCGGGCTGCCTCCACCACATGGAGGGCGGGTACGGCGAGGCCCGCCGCCGCGTAGCAGAGTGCGCCGAGAATGCAGAGGAAGACGTACCCCGGAGTGTGTGCCGACCGCTCGCCGAGCAGGGCGGCCGCGGACAGCACCGCGGTGATCGCCGCATAGGGCAGGACGAGTCGGGTGGGGAGTGGCTCCAGGCCGGTGCGCGCCTTGGGGGTGACCTTGAACGAGACCTGCTTGGGCCGCGCGTTCAGCCGCGTCGCGGCGAGGACGCCCCAGACGACGTACGGCCAGCGGGTCAGGGCGAACAGGACGCCTTCCCAGCTCACGACGGGCACGGATCGGGGGCGTAACAGCCCGCGCCGGCGGAGCAGCATGGTCAGTAGGGGCAGCCACAGCGACACCGCAGCCAGGCGGGCCAGGAATTCCAGATAGTTGACGTTGACCCACGGCAGCCCGGTGACTGCGGCGAACGGAGGCAGGGCGAGGCCGACGACGGTCGCGATCGCCAGTAGCGGGTAGTAGGACAGCTGAAACGCGAAGCGCAGCCGCAACGCGGCGCCCATCCGCCGCAGGTGATCCGGCGCGAGGTCGTAGCGCAGCATGGTGAGGCTGCGCGACCACTGGAACTCCTGGGTCAGCATGTCGGCGACGGTGAGCGGGCCGTCGCCGTGCGCCTCGGCGTCGATGGCGAAGGCACCCTGCCAGCCGGCGGAGGTGAGCAGGAACGTCGTGGAGAAGTCCTCGGCCAGTTCGGGGCCGAGACCGCCGATGTCGCGCAGTGCCTCCGTCCGAACGGCGTAGTGCGAGCCGATGCACAGGGGAGCCAGGCCGCGGTTGTGGCCCAGCTGCACCGGGCCGTGATAGGTCGCCTCGCGGTGCAGCCGTCCCCGCGCCGCCCACGAGTTCGCGCTGTTGGCGTCGCAGACGCTCGGTGCGGCGACGTAGCCGATGGCGGGATCGGCGAAGGGTCGCGTGATCGCGGCCAGATAGGTCGGTTGGGGCACGTGGTCGCAGTCGAGCTGGGCGACCACGTCGTAGTCCCGGTAACCCCAGTGGTCGTAGAAGTAGGCGAGGTTGCCTTCCTTGCACCGGGTACGGCGAGGCCAGGTGGCCCGGTGGTAGGCGGCGACGCCACGTCGACTGGACACCCCGACCCCGTTCGTGGCGCACCAGCGCAGGACCTGCTCGGACGGGTCCTCGTCGCAGAGCCAGACGTCGTACGGGTAGGGAAACCGCTGGGCCAGCATCGCGGTAAGGGTGCGGTGGGCGAGCGACCACGGTTCTGACGGTGCGCGGGTCACCACAAAGGCCACCCGCAGCCGCGGCACCCCGAGCGCGGGATTGACGTGCCGCAATCGTGAGACGGCGAGGAGGTAGTAGGCGGGCAGCGCGGTCAGATACAGCAGCAGCAGACTGTTCAGGGCCAGTCCCGCCCAGCCGACGCGGTGCGCGGGTTGCCACCACCACAGCCAGAAGGCCACGAAGCAGGTGGCCCAGCCGACGGTCAGCCCGGCGACGGCCACCCGGTCGCGCGGCGCAGGGCCGGTACGAAGGTGGCTGCCCGGGTGCCACGCCGGTGCCGGAAGGGCGCGAGGATCGGCCCACCGGGCCCGGCGCGGAGCACGTTGCCGCCCGAGAGATTCCGGATCTCGGTTTCGAGCGTCTCGAATGCTGGCCGAGCCGGAGCGCTCATGCCGCGGTCCGTGCAGGCTGCCCGGCCCAGATCTCCGGCGGTCTTCCCGATCGCCGGACGCCCTCGCCGAGACGGTAGCGCCGACCGGAGTGTTCCGTACCGGATCCGTCCGCCCGACGACGCCCGCCGGCTCGCCGATTCCCCGAAGTCTGCACGTGCACTTGCGGTCCCCGTATCAAAATCGATGATTGGCGATGCGCTGACGCTCAGTAGTCCCCGTTCTGTCCGACTGGGGGGCATCCTCGGTCAGCGCGAAACCGACTAAAGCGATGCTAGTGGCAGCAATGCCGCGAAACCTGAGGATTGCCATATAAGGGGCATCGCCAGGAGGCCCCGTGCCTAACGCAACGAGGAGCACGCCTGCCGACACTGGCGGCCCGTTTACGCGGCGCAGGGCATGACGGGGCCGAGGGTGGGCGCCGCGCTCGACGCAGACGTACCTGAGCTGCGGTGGGACGGGTGCCAGGTGTGGCTGCCGCGCGATCCGGCACCTGCTGAACCGCGAACGCGAGCGCCGTGCCGTGGGCCTCGGTCAGTAGAGGCCGCGCTCGCGGGCCGCGAGGCGGGTGAGACCCAGTAACGCGTCCAGGTGCGGGGTGGATGTGCCGGTCAGCGCGCCGATCTCACCGACGGCGGTGACCAGGGCGTCCAGCTCGATGGTGCGACCAGCCTCGGCGTCCTGGAGCATGGAGGTCTTGAAGGCTCCGAGCCGTCTGGTGACCTCCGTGCGCTCCGCGATGCTCTGCGAGATCGGGCAGCCGATCCGCACACCGATCTCGGCCGCCTCCGTCATGACCCGCTGTACGAACGTGTTGACCAGCGCGTCGTCGAGGATGCGGTCGGCGGTGGCGCCGGTCAGCGCGGAGATCGGGTTCATGGTCATGTTGCCCCAGAGCTTGTACCAGACGTCCCGCTGGATCGACTCCGAAACCGGCACCGTGAAACCGCCGCGGCGCAGCAGGGTGGCCACCGCCGCCGCCCGCGGGGACGCCACGCCCGACGGCTCGCCGATGATCAGCTCGTCACCTGCGGTGTGCACGGCGTGCCCGGGCCGGAGGGTGCGGGCGGCGAGGTGGACCACGCAGCCGATCACCTGCTCGGGTGGCAGCGCCTTCGAGACGACGCCGCCGGGATCGACCGCGTCCAGGACGGTGCCGGCCAGTGGGCCGCCGAAGTCGTGGAAGAACCACCACGGGACCCCGTTCAGCGCCGGGACCAGCACGGTCTCCGGGGTGAGCAGCGGCGCCAGTGCGGGCGCGAGCGCGGGTAGGTGGTGCGCCTTCACCGCGAGGATCACGACGTCCTGCGGGCCCAGTGCCGCGGCGTCGTCGGCGGCCGCGGCCACCGGGGCGCCTGCGGCCCGCCGTCGCGCGAGCTCAACAACCAGCCGTGGGTACGCAGCGAGGTCAGCGTTTCGTTCCTGGCCAGGGCCGACACGGGGAGCCCGGCCAGGGCCAGGCGCGCGCCGATCACCCCACCGACCGCGCCCGCCCCGACCACACAGACAGTTCGCACGGAGCCGAAACTACACCCACCTGGAGGCGGGTCGCCGTGGCCGCAGGTGTCGCGACCGGCACCGCCCGATTGACAGAGCATAGACGTACTGATATCTGTTAATAAGGTTATCTAATGCGTCACGGCGTTGACCGATACCGTCCGACGCGGCGCAGGCCACCAACCGGAGGGCGGTAGCACCCCACCCCATCCGAGGAGAGCCATGCTTCGCAAGCGGACAATCGCCCACCTCTCAGCGGCTCTGCTGATATCCACCGCGTCGGTGGGCTACGGCCTGTCGTCGGCCAGCGCCGCGTCGGCCGGGCCGATCACCGGCCTCGGCGGGAAGTGCGTCGACGTAGCCGGCGCCAACCCGGCCAACGGCACGCCGATCCAGCTCTGGGACTGCAACGGCACCGCGGCCCAGGCGTGGACGGTCGGCAACGCCGACGGCTCGATCCGCGCGCTCGGCAAGTGCCTGGATGTCACCGCCGCGTCGACCGCCGACGGCGCCAAGGTGCAGCTGTACGACTGCAACGGCACCGGCGCCCAGAAGTGGACCGCCAGCAACGGCGCGCTGGTCAACACCGGCTCGGGCAAGTGCCTCGACGCCACGGGCTGGAGCACGACCAACGGCACCCGGTTGCAGATCTGGACCTGCTCCGGCAACGCCAACCAGCGGTGGGTCCTGCCCGGCGGCGATGCCACGCCCAGCCCGTCCGCCCCGGCCGGCGTCCCTCTCGACGACCCGGCGAAGAAGGACATTGCCATGCAGCTCGTCTCGGCGGCGGAGAACTCCTCGCTCGACTGGCGCGCGCAGTTCTCCTACATCGAGGACATCGGCGACGGGCGGGGCTACACCGCCGGCATCATCGGTTTCTGCTCCGGCACGGGCGACATGCTCGAACTGGTGGAGGCCTTTACGAGGACCAAGCCGGGCAACGTGCTGGCGGGGTACCTGCCGGCCCTGCGCGCCGTCAACGGCACCGACTCGCACGCCGGCCTCGACCCGTACTTCCCCCGCGACTGGCGGACCGCCGCCGCGGACCCGGTGTTCCGGGCCGCGCAGGAGGCCGAGCGCGACCGGGTGTACTTCAACCCGTCGGTACGCGACGGCAAGGCCGACGGGGTACGCGCGCTCGGGCAGTTCGCCTACTACGACGCGGCGGTGATGCACGGCTATGAGGGCATGCGGGCGATCCGCAGCCGTGCCCTCAGCCGGGCGAAGCCGCCGGCCCAGGGCGGCGACGAGCGGACCTGGCTGCACGCCTTCCTCGACGAGCGGGTCGTCGAGATGAAGAAGGAGGCGGCCCACTCGGACACCTCCCGCGTCGACACCGCCCAGCGGGTCTTCCTCGACAACGGCAACTTCAACCTGAACACGCCGCTGGTCTTCGCCGTCTACGGCGACCAGTACCGCATCGGCTGACGGCGGCCACCCGGTCGCGAGTCCGGAAGCGACGCCGGCTGTGCCGCTCCGACACGGCGGCACAGCCGGCCCAACGCGTCCGCCGCCGTGGGGACGGTCGGGCAGGCCGCTGCCCGGGCAAGTTCGTCATGGCCGGGGCCCCCTCCGATGGCCGGCGGGCCGGTCGCGCTCCGGCGCCGGGGGAGTGGCGTCACCGGCCGCGCCCGGATCGGCACTCCCGCGGTCGCCACGATCGCATGGTCGTCCACGCCCGGGGCGACTGGAACAGGGAGCGTGGTAGACATTCCGCGTGGTGGAGGTGAGCCAGCCGGGCGAGCGCAGCGTCGACGACGCGGTCCTGGACGCCGCCCGGGACTGTGTCCTCGCCTACGGGGTGCGTCGCACGACGCTGACGGACGTGGCGCGGCGTGCCGGGGTCTCGCGGATGACGGTCTACCGGCGCTGGCCGGACGTGCAGTCGCTGATCGGGGACCTGATGAGCCGGGAGTGGCATCAGGTGCTGATGGAGGCCGCGGACGACGGGCGCGCGGGCTCGGCCCGGTCCCGCCTGGTCTCGCGGGTGGTGGCGGCGGCCCGGGTGCTACGGAGTCACCCGTTGCTGTGCAAGATCCGCGACGTCGATCCGGAGGTGCTGCTGCCGTACCTGCTCGACCGGCGCGGCAACGGCCAGGACGAGATGTTGCGGTTTCTCGTGGCGGCGCTGGTCGATGGCCACGAGGACGGCTCGGTCCGCGCCGACGATGCCGAGGTGCTGGCCCGCATGGTCTACCTGACCACGCAGTCCTTCGTGCTGTCCCTGCGCACAGTCGCCGATGACGTCCCGGTCGCCGAGTTCGACCGGGAGTTGGCCCGACTGGTCGACGGCTACCTGCGGCCGGACTAGGGCCTGTGTCGAAGTCGGTGCCAGGGCTTGAGCTGGCTTGAGGATCTTCGCGTGTCGGCAATCGAAAATGGGCGAGGTCTCCGGTAGATGGTTCAGCGACCAAGCAGAACCTGAAACCGGAGAGCTCGTGGACACCCTAGCGGTGACGAGGCGGTTCGACCTGACCGAGGTGCAGTGGGCGGTGCTGTGCTGCAGCCGTTGCTGCCGGCGCCGAAGCGGCCGGGTCGACCGTCATCATGGAGCAGACGGCAGTTGATCGACGGGATCCGGTGGCGGATCCGAGTGTGGCGGATCTGCGTCAAGGCAATGACCCGCCATCCCTGCAGGTTGAGCGCCATTCTCGGTGACCGCCAGCATGAGTCGACCTTATTCATACCGCTGTATGAGGAGTCGCATGCTGTCGTCCTTCGGCTGGAAGGCCGTCCCCCTTCTGTTCGGTGCTGTGGTCAGCGTCGCGCTCGGGGCCCCGCCCGCGCTCGCGGACGGCACCCGCGATCCGGCAGCCCTGTCCGGGCACCGTCCGCAGCAGACCGGAAAGCCACTTGAGCCCGAGCGTCCCGATACCTCCTTCGGCCAGCGCAACAGGGGCAGCCGCGCGCTGCATGCGAAGCTGGGCGACCACGACCAGCGACTGTTGCAGCGTGCACAGGCTTCCGAGCAGCGGACCGTCACGTTGCTGATGTCCGCCCGGCGCGGCTCGACCAGGTCGGTCGCCGCGGCGATCAGGCGGGCCGGCGGGTTCGTTGGCCGGATCGTGGATGATCTCGGCTATGTCCGGGCGACCGTCCCCACCGGGGCGGTGGTGGGCATCGCCGAGCACGACGACGTGTTGGCGATCGACCTCAACGACACGTTCCGGGTCCCGGACCCTCAGCCGGCAGAGGCGGCGGGGACCCCGGTGGACAGGATTGCGGCGCCCGACAGCGACACCCCCGCGAACAACCCGTACCTGCCGGTCGGCGAGACCGGCGCTGTCGACTTCGTCGACGCGCACCCCGGTTGGGACGGCCGGGGCGTCACCGTCGGGGTCCTGGACAGCGGTGTCGACCTCGACCATCCGGCCCTGCAAAAGACGACCGACGGTCGGCGCAAGGTCGAAGGCTGGTTCGCCGCCACCGATCCGTTGATCGACAACGACGCCACCTGGCTCCAGATGACCCGCAAGGTCACGGGGCCGTCGTTCAACTCGAACGGTCGCACGTGGACCACCCCCGCCGGCCAGTTCATGTTCGCCGTGTTCTACGAGGCGTCGTCGTCCAGAAGCGAGGCGGCCGGCGACCTCAACCGGGACGGCGGCACCACCGACCGCTTCGGGGTTCTGTACGACCCCGCAGACCACCGCATCTGGGTGGACTCCGACCTCGATGCCGACTTCACGGACGAGCCGGCGTTGCGGCCGTACGGGGTCGACCACCAGATCGGCCACTTCGGGGTCGACGACCCGGCTACTGCGGTTTCGGAGCGGATGCCGTTCGTGGTCGACTACCGCGAGGACGTCGACCTGTCCGCGCTCGGAGGCAGTTACGTCGGGAAGGTCGCCGACTACGTCAACATCGGCGTCGTCGCCGGTTCGCACGGCACGCACGTCGCCGGGATCACCGCCGGCAACGAGCTGTTCGGCGGGCGCATGCGCGGCGCAGCCCCGGGTGCCCAGCTCGTGTCCGCCCGCGCCTGCACCTGGAACGGCGACTGCACGGCGGTCGCGCTCACCGAGGGCATGATCGACCTGGTCGTGAACCAGCACGTCGACGTGGTCAACGTCTCCATTGGCGGTCTTCGGGCGCTCAACGACGACTCGGACGCGATCGCCCGGCTCTACGGTGAGCTGATCCGCCGGTACGGCGTGCAGATCGTCGTCTCCGCGGGTAACGACGGACCCGGCGTCAACACGGTCTCGTCGCCTTCGACGGCGGACGGCGTGATCAGCGTCGCCGCCTCGGTCAGCAAGCGAACCTGGTGGTCGAACTACGGCGCGGAGGTGCGGGCTGGTCAGAGCATCTTCGGCTTTTCCTCGCGAGGTCCGGGTGAGGACGGCGGCCTCAAGCCGACGGTGGCGGCGCCCGGCTCGGCGGTCTCGGCGATCCCGGCGTGGCTTGCCGGGCAGGCCGTGCCTGAAGCGGGCTACCACCTTCCCCCTGGGTACGCCATGTACAACGGCACCTCGATGGCGGCTCCACAGGTCACCGGTGCCAGCGCGCTGCTGCTTTCCGGCGCGAAGGCGACCGGCGTCGCCGCGCCGGCATCGAGCCTGCGTACCGCGCTGACGGACACCGCCCGGCTGATCGAGGACCTGCCCACGGCGGCGCAGGGGGCCGGTCTGATCGACGTCTCCGCCGCCTGGGACCTCCTGGCCCGGGGCATCACCACCGCAGGCTACGACGTCCAGGCCCCGGTCTGCACCGCCCTGTCGGCATACCTCGCGACACCCGGCACCGGCAAGGGCGTCTACAACCGCTGCCTGCCGGAGGCGGGTGGCCAGCGGGTCGGCGTCAGCACGACGTACGACGCGACGGTGACCCGGCTGGGCGGGGCCGGCTCGCCGACGACCCACCAGCTGTCCTGGGTAGGGAACGACGGGACGTTCGAGGCCCCACCGATGGTGCGCCTCGCCCAGCGGCAGGCGACCCCCGTGCGGATCGTCGCCACCCCGGCCAGCCCCGGCCTGCACTCGGCGATCCTGCGGATCGACGACCCTCGGACGCCCGGCACGGACCAGCTGGTTCCGGTCACGGTGATCGCCACCCAGGCTCCGGCGGCACCCGACTGGGCGGTGACCAGGCAGGGGTCCGTGCAGCGCGGCGGCACGGAGTCGTTCTTCGTCGCGGTGCCTGAGGGCGTCGGCAACCTTCAGCTGTCGCTGGACGGGGTGGGTGACGGCCACGTGCGCGCCTTGGCGATCGACCCGACCGGAATGCCCGTCGACTCCACCAGCAACCGCTGTTACTCCAACTACTCCGACCCGGCGGTGTGCGACCCGAACCATCGTGCCTACCCGACCCCGATGCCGGGTGTCTGGGAGTTCCAGGTGGAGGCGCGTCGTACGTCGCCGCTGCTGGACAACGACTATCGGGCCCGGGTCGCCCTGCAGGGTGCCGAGCTGTCCCCGTCGAAGGTCAGGATCCCGTCGCTTTCGGTCTACCGGCCGGCGAACGCGTCCTTCACGGCCACGAACACCTGGGGCCCGGTCGAGGCGAGGGCCGCGGAGAGTCAGCTGGGCCGGGTGCGCGACCTGTGGAGTACGGTCGCCGACGGTGCGACGACCGCCGCCCTGATCCAGGTGCCGCGTGACGCCACGGGACTGGACCTGACGCTCACCCCGCGGCAGGACGACGCCGACCTCGACGCCTACCTCATCTCCGCGTCGACGGGGGAGCGGTGGAGCGCCAACCGGGTCGGCCCGGGCCGGGAGCGGATCACCGTGCGCAACCCGCGACCGGGGACCTACGTCATCATGGTGGCCGCCGTCAACGTGCCGTCGGGTTCCACCGCGTTCGACTACCACGAGCGGATCCTTTCCCCGAGCATCGGCAAGGTGGCCATCGGCGATGCGTCGCCGACGAGGCAGGAGTCGGGCGACCGGTTGGGTGTCGACGTGGAGGTGACCGCCTTCGCCGAGCCGCTCAATTCCAGCGGGCTCGCCGGACTGGTCTCGGTGGTCAACGCCGAGGGCGCGGTCATCGGCGAGGCAGAGGTGCTGGTCGACGAGGTGCGGACCCCGCAGGCCGAGGTCCTTGCCTCGTTCGCCCCCATGGTCGGGTTCGACCTGAACAACGCGGGGCAGCTCGCGGGAGACAAGCAGATCAACGCGCGAACCAGGCCTGTGCGCTGGACCCAGGCTGGCGGCGTCGAGCCGCTGGGCATGGGTATCGACGGCCTCAGCGGCACCGCTTTCGACATCAACGAGGCGGGAGCCACCGCGGGCTTGATCGTCACCACTGCCAGCAAGGTCAAGGCAGTCACGTGGCACCCGGACGGCACCCCGGAGTTTCTGGGCGTCCCGGACTGGCGTCCGTACACCAGCGCCCGTTCATTCGCGCTCAACGACCACGGAACCGTCGTGGGCAACGCGACGGTCATCCAGCGCGAGGCCGACGGCCGCCAGCAGCTGTACAACGACCCCTTCGTGTGGACCGCGACGGACGGGTTCCGCCGGCTTCCGCACCTGGGACCCAACCCCAGCGACACGGAGCCGCTCGCGATCAACGACGACGGGTACGTCGTGGGCCACTCCATGGTTGACGGGGTCTCGCACGTTGCGCTGTGGCATCCCGACGGAACTGTCGAGGACCTCGGCAGTCTGCCTGGCATGCGGGGAGGCACCGCGATGGCCATCAACGCCGACGGGGTCGTGGTGGGCGAGAGCGGGGACGACGCGTTCGTCTGGACCAGGACCGGCGGCATGCGACGGCTGCCCGACTTCGGCTTCGACGCCACCGCCACCAAGGTGACCTCCGACGGGTGGATCGTGGGTACCGCCGAGGTGCTGCCCGACGACGAGCGGCCGGTCGTGTGGGACCCGCAGGGACGGATCTACAACCTCAACGACATGGTCGGGCAGGATGTGATGTACGCGCTCCTGCCCATGGGCATCAACGACTCGCACCAGGTCGTGTTGTATGGCTACGTCGGCGCCGCCTCGGGCAACGCCCTCATCCGGCTCCCGAAGCAGCTGCCGTGACGGGCCGTTGACGGTGACATGAGTGCGTCGGGTGCCCCGGGAAGCTCCGGGGCACCCGCCGTAGGACGCCCGGATCACCGGCGAGTACCTGCGCTGCTGGAAGGTGAACTCGAACATGCCGGTCGTCACCGGCTTGGTGGGCACCACATAGGCGTGGTCCACCAGCGGGGCCGACGCGCCCTGCATGAACCGAGCCCCCGCTTGCCGGGGAACTGCTGGCGGTACCCGAGTTGGTAGCCGTCAGCCCCCTGTCGATGCATCCCTGAGACGTGGTCATTCCGACAGCGAGGACTGTCTGATTGAGGGGACAGCTGATCTGGGTCGGACACGCCGACGGGCTCTGACAAGCGCGACTCGACGGAATACGGCGGCAATTCCCATAACGGCACCCGTGGCAGTGGTATCGGCAATTCTTTGCTGTCCACGAATGCTCGCGGGTTTGATCGCCGTACCTCACGAAGTGGTATTCGATCATGCCTGACCAGCATCATCAAGGCGGCGTGGCGTTCCCCCGCCCGTTGTCTGGCCGACTGTGGTGGCGGGTTTGCGTCATGGAAGACATCCGCCACTGTCAACCAGTTGCCCCGGTCCTTGTTGAGCCCGAGTATCTGTCTGAACGCGGCAAGGACCTATTTTGTCGCGACGAGTTGGAGGCGCTCATGAATCCCCCACGTCGTATTCACGGCGAAGCCGAAAGAACGGCATCTCAGGAGGTCTGGCGATGAGGCGTTTCGGGCGACGGTTGGCCACCGCGGTCGCGGGCATCACCGTCCTCGGTATGGTCATGTCGACCACCTCGGCGAATGCTGCCGGCTCAACCCCGGCTCCGTCTTCCCCTATCGCCCTCGACCTGAACCTGCCCGCGTCGGTCCGCGACAACCTTCTCCGGGCTGCCGCCGGAACTCAGGCGAATCTGTCGCTGACGCTGGTGACCGGCGACACGGTGCAGGTCGGTGTCACCGCGGGCGGGCAGCCGGTCGTTCGCGGGATCGAGCCGGCGACGCGGCCCGGGCACGAGTCGGTGCTCTTCCAGACCATCACCAGGAACGGCCAGGTCTACGTCGTGCCGGACGACGTGTTGCCGCTGCTCCGTGCCGACCTGCTGGACTGGGAGCTCTTCAACCTCGCCAAGCTGGCTGACTGGGCGGCCGAGGGTACGACCGGTGAGGTCCCGGTGATCGCCGCGTACACCGAAAAGACCAACGCTCGGACGGCGGCGATCGCCGCCGGCACCACCGCCAAGGCGGTCCTGACGAGCATCAACGCCCGCTCGATGAGGATCAAGGGCGACGGCCGGTGGTGGCGGGAGGTGCGGGAGAAGAACGCCGGCAAGTCCGCCTCCGCCGCCCGGGCCACCGGCCCGCTGGCAGGGGTCGAGAAGCTGTGGCTCAACGAGTTGGAGAAGATCCAGCTCGACCAGTCCGTACCGCAGATCGGCGCGCCCGCCGCCTGGAGTCGCGGCTACGACGGTTCCAACGTCGAGGTTGCGGTGCTGGACAGTGGCATCGATGGCAACCACCCCGATCTCGCCGGTCAGATCGCCGAGGCGGTTGACTTCACCAACAGCCCGAACGGTCCGGTGGACGAACACGGACACGGTACCCATGTGGCGTCCACGATCGCCGGCACTGGTAAGGCCTCCAACGGGTTGCGTCGCGGTGTGGCGCCTGGTGCGAAGCTGCTCATCGGCCGGGTCTGCGGTGGCGATGGCAGGTGCGCCGGCGACGCCGTCATCGCTGGCATGGAGTGGGCCGCCAAGTCCGGTGCCGATGTGGTGAACATGAGCCTCGGCGGCCAGCCCACCGACGGTACGGACCCGTTGAGCAAGACGGTCAACAAGCTCAGCGGCACCTACGGCACCCTGTTCGTCATCGCTGCGGGCAACAACGGCCCGGCCCCCCGGACGGTCGGGTCGCCGGGAGCCGCCGACGAGGCGCTGACCGTCGCGGCCGTGGACAAGAGCGACCAGATGGCTGTCTTCTCCAGCCGCGGACCTCGGGTCGGGGACGGTGCGGCCAAGCCGGACATCGCTGCTCCGGGCGTCGCCATCGTCGCGGCCCGCGCGAAGGGCACCGCGATGGGTAAGCCGGTGGACGACTACTACACGTCCGCCAGTGGCACCTCCATGGCCACGCCTCACATGGCCGGTGCCGCGGCGATCATCGCCCAGCAGCACCCGGAATTCACCGGGCGGCAGATCAAGGCGCTGCTGATGGCCACCGCCAAGGACCTCGGACATGACCTGTACGCGCAGGGCGCCGGCCGGGTGGACCTGGCCCGCGCGATCGACCCGAAGATCATCCCGGACGGAAACCTGAACTTCGGCCGATTCGAATACCCGCACTCACCGCTGTCCAGGACGGTCACCTACAGCAACTGGACCGACCAGCCGATCACGCTCACGCTCTCCGCCTCGGCCTCCTCCTCGGGCAAGCCGGCGCCGGCGGGGCTGTTCACGCTCAGCGCCAATCAGGTGACCGTGCCCGCCAAGGGCTCGGCCGACGTGACGGTGACCATGGACGGCAGGGCGCTGGACAGCGCCGGGCAGTACGGCGGATACACCGGCGTCCTGACCGCCAAGGACAGCGCGGGGACGACGCTGGGAACGTCGCGGATCTCCGCGTTCCTGGAGCCGATCCGCTACGACCTGACCATCAAGGTCATTCCTCCGGCCGGCGCCACCGCAATCTCGTACGGCAACGCGCTGATCGTCCCGATGGACGAGGACAAGCTGAACCTGTACGAGGACCCGGTGGTGGCACCGGGTGGCGAGACGATCAAGGCGCGGATCTTCGCCGGCACCGTCGCGGCGGCCGTCGCGGTGACGTGGCGGGACGCTGCCGGTGACCTGCACCGGGCCGCACCGATGGCACCACAGGTGGCGATCACCGGGCCGACCACGGTGGAGCTGGATCTGCGGAAGGCCAAGCCGGTCAAGGTGAACGCCCCGGAACCGACGGAGACATACCGCGCAGCCTTCAAGATCCAGCGAGCCTCTGCGAACGGCGCTTGGGGGATCACCGCACAGCTGGCCACCGACTACGGTCCCGGTGAGCCGAACTGGTGGGTACTGCCGACCGGTGCGGTGAGCCTCGGCACGCTCGCCTTCAACAGTCAGCATGTTCTGACACCGCCGTCCGTGACGATGAAGGTCACCGGGAACGGTGACTCCTTCGACCTGGACGCCCGCTACCCGACGCCGGACGCCTCTATCCACGGTGGGGTCCAGCAATGGAAGGAGGACGGGAAGATCGTGACCCGCCTCGTGCGGTTGACGATCCCCCGACTGCCCAGCAACGGGCAGAAGCCGGTGGTCTACGCGGGCACCGGAACGGCCGGAGAGCTCGCCAAGGTCGACGCGACGGGCGCGCTCGTTCTGTTGAGGCCAACCGACATCTGCGCGACGACCTGCAACTTCGCCGTACTTCGCGAGCGAGTGGCGGCGGCTGCCGCCGCGGGTGCGTTCGGGGTGCTGGTGGCTGGCGAAACCGGTCGGATCGCCCTGCTGACGTACGAGCCCCGGACCTACAGATGCGATAACGGTCCGGACAGCTGCCCGCCGGTCGACCCGTACGCGGCGCTGCCGATCGTGACCGTACCCCCGGCCGAGGCCGCCACGCTGATCCGGCGGATCGGGGGTGGGGCAAAGCCGGGCGTCCAGGTCGAACTCGGCGGCACCAGCGAAGTGTCGAAGGCCTACGCGCTGGCGTTCAACACCAACGGTCGGGTCCCCGCCAACCTGCCGTACCAGGTCCTGCCAGCGGAGCTCGACCGCGTCGATCACCGTATCCACGCTGACCGGCCCGGCCATCTTCCCTACTTCAGCTGGAGCCGGACCACCGACGCCGGCCCGGCCGCAGTGGACGTGAACCTGCCCAAGCCGGCCAGCCAACGGCAGCTCACCACGTTGGTCGGGCCGCGGGACGACAACGCGGTCGACCACTTCGAGCTGTCCGTCAGGGATTACCTCGCGCCCTCCGTGGCGAGTGGATCGGGCCCAGTCGAAGCTCAGGACCTGGCGCTCGACAGAAAGAACACGATCGACTGGAACGCAGGCCCGTCCCTTCCCGGCGCAGTTCCCCAGGTCCGCACCAAGTCGGGCTTCACCGTCAAGACCGGTCTGCCGTGCGCCGGCTGCCGGGAGGCCGACCACTTCTGGCCCACCCTGTACCTGACCGGTAGCGGGGGCGGTCGCCAGGCCATGATCGGCATCCTGAACGACGCGGGAGTCGTCCCATGGCTTTATGGGATGGAGACCTGTAGGCCCCCCGCCTGCCACGTCGGCCTCTTCGACGACGGCGGCCACGAAATCCCGCAACGGCTCGTCCCGATCAAGTTCGTCTTGCAGCTCGGCGAGCCCGGCAACGTGCCGGACCTGGTGTCGGGGGGCCAGCGGTGATGACCGAAGCGAGTAAGGAGACTGGTCCGATGAACGCGACCGCGCCATCGAGGTGGCGCCGGACGACGAACCTGGCGGCGCTGGCAGCCGCAGGGC
The DNA here is from genome assembly GCF_016803375.1 of Micromonospora sp. 4G55. Classification (NCBI taxonomy): domain Bacteria; kingdom Bacillati; phylum Actinomycetota; class Actinomycetes; order Micromonosporales; family Micromonosporaceae; genus Micromonospora; species Micromonospora sp. 4G55. Next base: position 10,471 of record NZ_JAEVHN010000024.1, on the reverse strand, counting down.
TGCTCGCGCTGGCGGGTTGCACGGCTAGTGCCGACGTCGCCACGTACGACCTGCCTGCACAATCAGCCCGCTACTCGTTCCAGACGGAGACCAACGGGGTCAAGACCGTGTGGGAGTACACCTCCGATCGGCCAACCACGCCTGACGCGCCGACGTCGCAGCCGTGCATCGCGGACATCCTCGTCAAGGAGCCAGGTCCGTGCCGTCCGGAGCCGTTGATCTTCCTGCGGTACGACCTGGGCCTGAACCTGGACAACACCGCCAACGCCGACGGGCTCCACCTCATCACCGTCACCGGCTACTACCAGGAGCGGCTCAGCACGCCACCGACGGTGACCGAGTTGCGGGTCGAGGCCAGCTTCGACGGTGGCAAGACCTGGCAGCCGGCAATCACCCAGGCCGGCGGGCAGAACATGTTCACCGTGCAGATCAAGCACCCGAAGCGTGACGAGGCCCCCGGAGGAGTCGGACTGCGGATCACCGCGACCGACAATGCGGGGAACACCGTCAAGCAGACGATTCCCAAGGCGTACCAACTGCGCTGACGTGAACCGCTGAAGCGGTGAACCGAACCGGAGGGCCGCGGCCGGGGCGAGACGTGAGTACCGCCCCGGCCGTCTCTCGCGTTTCCGGTGAAGCCCCTCGCCGAATGCGGACAGGTCCAACGCGCACCGTCTTTGACGCAACTATGGCGACATGCGGACCACGTTCAGGCTGTCGGCCCGGTCCCGCGGGCACCAGGTTGCGGCATACCCGTGGTCACATTCTGTGGGCGTAACCCGCCGAGGGTGGTGATGGCCTCGTGCTTGCGGTTGAGCCGGTGACCCGCACCGGCTGCTCGGCCACACCGTCGATGGTGACAGCGACCCGGCGGGCCAGCGCCTGATCCCCGCCCCGCTTCGACCGGTCCGGCGTGGATGCCCGCGCCGGCACTGCCAGCGAGCCGTCGTCGCGCCGGCTGGCCCAGGTCTGCACGAGCCCGTCGGCACCGTCACCGTTCGCCCGCACCGGCAGTTCCGCGTGGCCGAGGCGGAGCAGCCCAGCGCGTGGTCGCGAGGCTTGGCGATCCCACCGACGGTGACCACCGACCCCCGTTGCAGCAGTCGCGACGGACGGCCGGGATCCCCGTCAACACCATCGTCCCCGGCATGATCGCCACCCTATCGATGGGGAGTTCCCCTTGACCGGCAGGCGTTCGAGGCGGCCTGGGCGGACCGGATCCGGCTGCGCGGCGGCTACGGTGCGCCATCCGACGGCGTGCCGGGCGCTGCTGCTCCTGGCCTCCGACGCCGGCCGGTGCATCACCGGCACGCACCTGCTGGTCGACGGCGGCCTACTCGCGGACCAGATGCCCGGCCTGCGCTTCATGCCGCCCTACCGCAGCAGCACTCTCCCTCCGCAGGCGGGACGGATCTCCGGCTTCACGAGCAGGTCGACGTGGAGCAGGGGTACGGACGACAGGCCAGCGAACCGGTGACGGTGTTCCGGGGCGAAGACCGCCACCGGTCGTAGCAGCGCTTGTGGCTACTGCAACAGGCGGGCGAGTTGCGCGAGATGGCGGGTATCTCGTCGAGGCTGTCGGCCCGGATGACGGCCAGGCCCCAGGAGCCGCCAGCAATTCCGCACCGGCACCTGCCCGTGGCGGAGTGATGCCCTGGCGCGACTTCGCCAGCGCCAGCTATTCACCTGCCGGTAACGGCGGCGGTAGAACGTTTCGCATGTCATCCCCTTTACAGCCCGCTGAGCCTGGCCGGGCGCGGCGCCGGTTGATCGCCGCTGCTGCGGCGGCCGGACTGATCGCTGGCGGGATCGCCGCGATCCAGGCGCCCGTGACCGCGGCAAGCCCAGGTACGGCCCCCACGGCCGCGACGAGGTCCACGTACACCATCACCCTGATCACCGGCGACGTCGTCACGGTGACCAGTTCCGCCGACGGCGCGGAAACGGTCGATGTCGACCGGCCCGACAGCGCGACCGGCGGCGTCCACATCCAGGAGACCGGCGGTGACCTGTTCGTCCTGCCCGACGAGGCGCTGCCCCTGCTGACCAGCAACAAACTGGACCGCCGGCTGTTCAATGTCACCGATCTCATCGAGATGGGCTACGACGACGCGACGACCGCGAACGTGCCAGTGATCAGCACCTACGCGCCGGCCAAGACGCGTACTGCCGAACTGGTCGCGCCGCGGGGCGCGAAGCTGGTTCGCGACCTGCGGCGGGTCGGTGCCGCGGCGCTGGCGGTGGACAAGAAGCAGAGCCGCTCCTTCTGGACCACCATCGCGCCGGGCGCCTCCGGGTCCAACCCGGCGCTCGGGGGTGGGATGGCGAAGCTCTGGCTGGACGGCCGGGTCACTGCCAGCCTGAAGGAGAGCGTGCCGCAGATCGGCGCTCCCGAGGCGTGGGCTGCCGGGTACGACGGTCGCGGGGTGAAGGTCGCGGTGCTGGACACCGGGGTGGACGCCAGCCACCCCGACCTCGTCAGCCAGATCGACGAGAAGCTCAGCTTCGTGCCGGGCGAGGACACCTCCGACGTCAACGGCCACGGCACCCACGTCGCCTCGACGATCGTGGGCACCGGCGCGGCCTCTGGTGGCTCGTACAAGGGTGTCGCGCCCGGCGCGGATCTCATCGTCGGCAAGGTCCTCAGCAACCAGGGTTTCGGCTTGGACTCCTGGGTGCTCGCCGGCATGGAGTGGGCGGCCGGGTCCGGGGCGGATGTGGTCAGCATGAGCCTGAGCGACCCGACGCTCTCCGACGGGACCGACCCGATGGCGGTCGCGGTCGACACGCTGTCCGCTCAGTACGGCACGCTGTTCGTCATCGCTTCCGGCAACGGTGGGCCGCAGAGCATCGGCACGCCCAGCTCGGCAGCCAGCGCGCTGACGGTCGGCGCGGTCGACAAGCAGGACCGCCTGGCGAACTTCTCCAGCACCGGTCCGCTGGTGCGCAGCGGCGCCCTCAAGCCGGACATCACCGCCCCCGGGGTCAACATCACCGCCGCCCGCTCGCAGCAGATGACCACCGGCACTGGCCTGTACCGGACGATCAGCGGCACCTCGATGGCCACCCCGCACGTGTCGGGCGCCGCGGCGATCCTGGCCCAGCGCCACCCCGACTGGTCCGGCGCGCAGCTCAAGGAAGCGCTGATGAGCAGCGCGAAGGGCCTGGCCGGCGGGTACACGCCGTACGAGATGGGCACCGGGCGGGTCGACGTCGCCGCCGCCGTGAGCACGAGCGTCCGGGCGACCGGCTCGGTCTTCTTCGGCAACTTCGACTGGCCGCACGAGCCCACCGACGCGCCCGTGACCAAGCAGGTGACGTTCAGCAACTCCGGCAGCACCGGCGTGACCCTGAACCTCGCCACCACCGGTTCGGGTCCGTTCTCGCTGGGCGCCTCCTCGGTGACGGTGCCCGCCGGCGGCAGCGTGGCCGTCCCGGTCACCGGCGACCCGACCAAGCCCGGCACCGGCCAGTTCACCGGCTACCTCGTCGGCACCGACGCCGCCACGGGCGCCGCAGTCACGCGTACCTCACTCGGCCTGCTCAAGGAGGACGAACGCTACGACCTGAAGATCAAGCTCATCGGCCGGGACGGCAAGCCCACCAGGTCGCCGGTCCTGATCAAAAAGGCCGGCGAGTTCTACCCTTGGGTGTACACCATCAACGGTGAGATGACGCTGCGGATGCCACCGGGCACCTACACGGTCTCGACCCAGTTCGACATCCCGGGCGAGCGGGCCGACTCGCGCGGCCTTGCCCTGCTGGTGGACCCGGAGACCGTGCTCAACGGCTCCGGAGCCGAGGTGGTGCTGGACGCGAGCAAGGCGCGCCTGCTGGACACCACCACGCCGCAGCGCAGCCAGGACCGCCAGCGCAAGCTCGACTTCACCGTCAAGTACGCCGACGGCGACAGCTTCCGTGCCGGCTACCTGGTGCCGGCGAAGTACGACGACGTCTACGTCACGCCGACCGACCAGGTCACCCAGGGGTCGTTCACGATGGTCACCCGGTGGCGCAAGGGCGAGCCGACGTTGAGCGTGGACGTCCCTGGCCTGCCGCCCGTGGACGTCACGGTCCAGCGGGACAGCACGCTCACCGCCGGCAGCGACACCCTGCTCGCGGTCTACGCGGGCACCGGTGCGGCCGCCGAGTACGCCACGCTCGACGTGAAGGGCAAGGCCGTGGTGGTGACCCGCAGCGACGCGGTCAGCGCCAAGGATCGTACCGCCGCCGCCGTGGCCGCCGGGGCGAAGCTGCTGCTGGTGGTCAACGACGGCGTCGGTGTGCTCGACGAGTGGGTCGGCCCGTCGCCGATCCCCGTCGCCACCGTGCACCGCGACGCCGGAGCGCAACTGATCGGTCTGGTCAAGCGCGGCACGCTGCAGCTGATCACCAACCAGGTGCCGTATGCGAGCTATGTCTACGACCTGACCCGCAACTACTCCGGCCAGGTGCCGGACCGGCCGCTCAGCTACCACCCGGCCCGGGAGGATCTCGCCCGGATCGACGCGCGCTACCACAACCTCACGCAGGCGAGGCAGGGATTCGGACTCCGGAACGACCTGACCTTCACCCCGTCGCTGGGCTTCGTCGAGCCGGAGTGGCACCCCGGTACCCGCACCGAGTGGGTCACCCCGGTCCAGGTCTGGGTCGAGTCGCACCAGCAGGGCACCTGGACGGACGTGGCCAACCGCCACGCGTACGCCAAGGGCAGCACCATCCGGCTGGACTGGTTCGCCCCGGCGATCCGGCCGGCGTTCAACCGGGCCTTCGCGGTGCAGAACAGCCGCTGGCGTGACTTCATGACCATCAACGTGCAGGCCTGGAGCTCGTCGGCTGATGTGCTGGAGCACGGCGGCTACCTGGAGTGGGGTTCGGTGCCGACCAACATGAAGCTCTACCAGGGCGACCAGTTGCTGTACGAGAACAAGCACTCGTCCGACCTGCAGTGGAAGTCGGTGCCGGCCGGCACTCTGCCCTACCACCTGGTGCTGGACGCGTCACGCCCCGCCGAACAGTGGCGGCTGTCGACCCGCACGCACACCGAGTGGGACTTCATCTCCAGCTCCAACGCCTCGGACCGCTTCGAACCGTTCGCGCTGCTGCAGATGGAGTACCGCCTCGGCACCGACCTGCACGGTGACGTGAAGGCGGGCGAAACCGAGAAGATCCGCGTCAAGCCCATGCCCCAGGCAGGCGGCGGCCCCGCCACCGGCAACGTCACCTCGGTCACCCTGGAGGTGTCGTACGACGACGGCGCCACCTGGCAGCAGGTGACCCTGAGCAAGGACGCCGGCGACTGGTGGAACGGCGAGCTCAAGCTGGCGAAGCAGCCGGGCGGGTTCGTTTCGGTGCGCGCCAGCGCCACGACTGACGCCGGCTTCGGCATCAGGCAGGAAATCATCCGGGCGTACGGCCTGCGGTGAGGCCGTTCGAAGGGCCCCGGGGCGACGTCCCGGGGCCCGTTCCCTCTTTCCCCCCGCCACCTGGGGCTGGGCAAGATCCATCACCGTGGCGCATACTCTCCCCGCCGCAACGGGTGGAGGGGAGGCGGCCGCCGATGCTGGGTGCGTTGGGCCTGAGCCCCGAACAAGAGTCGGTTTACACCGTGCTCACAGGTCGTGCCCAGGTCACCTCGGCCGAGCTGGGCGATGTCCTGCACCTGCCCGCGCCCGCGGTCGAGGCGGCGCTGGCACATCTGATGGCGTCCGGCCTGGTGAAGCCCACTCCCGACGGCGGATTCGCGGCAGCGCCGCCCGCGGTCGCGCTCGGCGCGTTGATCAGCGAACGGCAGGCGGCTCTGCACGGCGCCGAGCTGGCGCTCGTCACGCTCGCCGAGGAACATCGCAAGGCGATGGCGGGCCGCACCATCAGCGAGCTGATCGAGGTGGTCACCGGCGTAGAGGCGATCCGGCACCGGTTCGCGCAGGTACAGCACGCCGCCCGCACCGAGGTCCGCTTCTTCGTCACCACACCGTCCGTTGCCGTACCGCCCGGCGCCAATCCGGTGGAGTCGCAGATGGTGGCCCACGGCGTGCGCTACCGGGTCGTGGTCGACCGGGCGGCGCTCGCCGAACCTGGTGTGGTCGCCGAGACCATCGTGTCGCTGCGCGACGGTGTCGAAGTGCGGGTGGCCGAGTCGCTGCCGACCAAACTCGTGCTGGCCGACTCCGAGCTGGGCCTGGTGCCGTTGACCGCTTCGCCAGGGGACGAGCCCGGCGCGGTCCTGCTGCACCGCGCCGGGCTGCTCACGGCGATGGACGCGCTGTTCGAGTTGGTGTGGCGCCACGCCTATCCGCTCAGCATTTCCGCATTCGGCGATCTGACCACTGAGGATGCCCACGGCGAAGGCGGCAACACTCCCACGGGCCTGGACCGGAGGATCCTGGCTCTGCTGTTGGCCGGACTCACCGATCAGGCGGTCGCCACCCAGCTCGACCTCTCCCTGCGAACCCTGCAACGCCGCCTACGCCACCTGATGGATCTGGCCGGAGCTCAGAGTCGGATGCAACTCGCTTGCTACGCCGTACGTCACGACTGGACGTGACGGGACAGTAGCCCTCGGGCACGAATCCCACGATGCGTGGCAAGATCCACATCTGCCCTGCACCGTTTGTGTTTCCGGGTCATAGGTCAGGTGCAGCCCGAGGCGGCGGCTGCTTGCCGCTGGCCCGAGGTTTTGACGTTGCTTCAGGCACTAGGGCTGCTCGAAGTCGCGGTGTCCGCGGTACGGACCGGTGCCGCCGGAGAACGTGAACGGTGGGGGCGGCCGACTTCGACCGGGCCCTAGCCGCAGATGATCCGCAGCGCGCGCGGGCGGAGCGTGACGTGTACCTGGTCGCCCCGGCCGATCGGGTCGCCGTCCCCGTACGCGACCACCGGCCGGTCGGCGCGTACCGTGACCGAGCTGCCGCGGTAGGACGTGACCTGCCGGCGTCCGAGGTGCCAGCCGGCGCGCATCTGTCGCAACACGACCGGGAACAGCAGCTTCGGAGCGTGTCGGACCACGACGACGTCCAGCGCTCCGTCGTCGGGCCGCGCCGTCGGGGCGATGTGCAGCCCGCGGCCGTAGTACCCGCAGTTGGCCACCACCACCGTGTAGGCGTGCAGTTCCTCCGTCCGGCCGTCCACGGTGATCGTGTACCGGGTCCGCGGCCAACGCAGCAGCGCCCGCAGCCCGGTGGTGGGATACACCAGCGACGCGGGCAGGCGGGATCGGTTGGCCAGTTCGTTGGCGGCCGCGTCGACGCCGGTGTAGACGCTGCCGACGACTGTCTGCCCGGCGACGCGGAGCACGTCGAGGTGCCGGAGCCGGCCGTGCAGCAGCAGGTCGGCGATGGCATCGGGGGAGTGCGGCAACCGCAACTGGCGGGCGAAGTCGTTGCCGCGCCCGGCCGGGATGACGCCGAGCACGCCGCCGAGGTCGGCGACCACGCCGGCGAGCAGCCGGATAGTGCCGTCACCGCCGGCGGCGACGACCACCTCGTCGTCCTGCACCGCGGCGGTGGCGAGGTGGCGGGCCTGCTCAACGGTCTGCGTGTACTCCACCCGGATCCGCGCGCCGGCGGCGCGGAGCTGGTGGGCCACCGGCATCACGCGGGACAGTCCTCGGCGCGCGGCCGGCCCGAGGATCACGGTGAAGGCGCGCACCTCACGGCACCAGAATGCCGGGGTTGAGGATGCCGGCCGGGTCCAGCTGCTGCTTGACCGCCCGGAGCAGGTCGACGGCCACGTCTCCGATCTCGGCGGCATACCAGGCACGGTGGTCCGCGCCGACTCCGTGGTGGTGGCTGATCGTGGCGCCGGTGGCGGCGATCGCCTCGCTGGCCGCCGCCTTCGCCGTCCGCCAGCGGCCGATCGGGTCCGATCCGGGCGAGCAGATCACCGTGAAGTACAGCGAGGCGCCGGTCTCGTAGACGTGGGAGACGTGGCCCAGCACCAGCCCCCCGTCGGGCAGCGCGTCGAGGATCGCCTGACGGACCCGGCCGTGCACCTCCGGCAGCGCCGACCAGTACGCCGCGGTCTCCAGCGTCTCCGCGAACGCCCCGGCGTCCAGCAGCGCGTCCCGCAGGTACGGGGCGTCGAAGCGGTGTCGTGCCCACTGTTGCCCGGCCTCCTCACCCAGTGGCACCCCGCCGTGCGCGGTCAGCACGTCGGCGGCGGCCTCGACGGTGGGCAGGACCTCCTCGCCCTCGTACCCGGCGACCAGCAGGCAGCCTCCCTCCGAGCGTCCGGAGCCGGCCGCCCCGATCATGGTCTCGATCTCGTCGGAGAGCCGCAGCAGCGTGGGTCGCGGCCCGTCCTGCGCCAGCCGCCGTACCGCGTGCAGGCCGTCGGCGAACGACTCGAACCGCCAGCCCTCGTAGTGTGACCGCGCGGGCAGCGGACGTACCCGCACCGTGACGTCGGTGATGACGCCGAGCGTCCCCTCGCTGCCCAGGAAGAGCTGTCGCAGGTCGGGACCGGCGGCCGAGGCGGGAGCCCGGCCCGCCCGGACGGTGCCCCGGGGCGTGGCGACGGTCAACCCCATCACCATGTCGTCGAAGCGGCCGTAGCCGGCCGACGCCTGGCCGGACGAGCGGGTGGCGGCGAATCCGCCGATGGTGGCGTACTCGTACGACTGGGGGACGTGGCCGAGGGTGAACCCGTGCTCGGCGAGCAGCTCCGTTGCCTGCGGGGCGCGCAGCCCCGCCTGCAGGGTGGCGGTCCGGGACACCGGGTCGACGGCGAGAAGCTGGTTCAGCCGTCCCAGGTCGAGGGCGACGTGCCGAGTCGCGGCGGGGGTCAGCCCACCCACCACCGAGGTGCCGCCACCGAAGGGGACCACGGCCACCCCGAGCCGGGAGCAGATGTCGAGGACGGAGACCACCTGGCGGTGATCGGCCGGGCGGATCACCGCCTGCGGGGCCCGGCGGACGTCACCGCGTCGCTCCCGCAGCAGGTCCGGCGTCGACATTCCGGATGCGTGGCGTACCCGGGCCTCCTGGGTGGTGATCACGTGCCCGTCGCCGACCACCTGCCGCAGCGCGTCGAGGACCGCGCCGTCCAGCTCGCAGTCCGGCACCGCGACCGCCGCCAGTGCCACCACCGACGGCGGGGGCGTCAGGTCGAGCACCTGCGCCAGCAGGCGGGCCGCGGAGTCCGGCAGCTTTACGTCCTTCGCGGTTCCCCAGCGGGCCCAGCCGGCGGTCGACGCTTCCCCTTGAACATCCATGTGTGACAGAGTTACATCGGATGTCACTTGAGCGCAAGGAGGATGTGTGCGCACATCGTTGACCGGCGCAGGCCGGGAGCGGGACCTGACCGAGCTGGCCGCCGGCAACGTCGTCGACGTCCTCGTCGTCGGCCTGGGCGTCACCGGCGCCGGGGTGGCGCTCGACGCCGCCAGCCGCGGCCTGTCCGTGGTCGCCGTCGACGCCAACGACCTGGCTCACGGCACCTCCCGGTGGAGCTCCAAGCTGGTCCACGGCGGCCTGCGCTACCTCGCCCACGGCCAGGTCGGGATCGCCTACGAGAGCGCCGTTGAACGCCACGTCCTGCTGACCCGCACCGCCCCGCACCTGACGCGCCCTCTGCCGATGCTGCTTGCCGCGACCGGATACACCACCGGTTGGCAGGACCGCGCCGCGGCAGCCGGCCTCCGCGCCGGGGACCTGCTGCGCACCTGTGCCGGAACATCCCGCCGGACTCTGCCGGGTACCCGCAGGCTCGGCGCGGCCGAGGCGAGCGCGATGGCGCCGGCGCTGCGCCCGGCCGGCCTCCGCGGAGCGCACCTGTCCTGGGACGGCCAACTCTGCGACGACGCCCGACTGGTCGTCGGCCTGGCCCCGCGCCGCCGCGGCGCGATCTGCCCGCATCCTGCCCCGCTGTCGGGCCACCGAACTGCACCGCGACGGCGCCACCATCGAAGACACCCTCACCGGGGCCCGGCTGCACGTCACCGCGCGCTCCGTGATCAACGCCGCCGGTGTGTGGGCGAGCAGCCTGACACCGCACGTCCGCCTGCGCCCGTCCCGCGGCACCCACATCGTCCTGTCCGCCGCCCGCCTGGGCGGGCTCTGGACCGGCCTGACCATCCCCGTACCCGGGCAGTTCACCCGCTACGTCTTCGCCCTGCCCCAGACCGACGGTCTCGTCTATGCCGGACTGACCGACGAAGCGGTGGACGGACCGGTGCCGGACGTGCCGGAGCCCGCCGACGCCGACATCGCATTCCTGCTCGACGTGCTCAACAGCGTCCTCGACCAGCCCCTGCGACCCGCCGACGTGCTCGGCGCCTTCGCGGGACTCCGCCCGCTGCTCGCCGACGCTGATGCCCGGACCGCCGACCTCTCCCGACGACACGCCGTCATCGACGACCCGGACGGGATCATCAGCGTGGTCGGCGGCAAGCTCACCACCTACCGACGGATGGCGGAGGACGCCGTCGACACCGCCGTCCGCCGGCGCGGCCTCGCCGCCGGCGCCTGCC
>NZ_JAEVHN010000023.1:0-26882 GCF_016803375.1 Micromonospora sp. 4G55 | reverse complement strand
CTCCGGTCCGAGGCCGCGGTCAGCCGACGGCGCTGCCCGCCGCCACCTCCGCCGGTCGCGACGAGCGGGGTCACGCCGCCGGCCCCCGTCAGACGTACGGCCTGGTCGCGTACGCCGCGCGCAGCGCCGCGAGCCCGTCGGTGCGGGGCGCCAGGGTGCCCCAGCTGGAGTTGAAGTAGTTGGTCCGGACGATGCGCGGGCCGCGCTCGCTGTTGAGCCGGGCGACGGCCGCCGGGACGGTGGCGATCCAGGCCGCCTGGTCGGGGATCTCGGTGGCCCGTACCCCCCACTCGGCGATGATCACGGGACGGGAGAGCGCCACCGGCCCCAGGTCGGCGACCGCCCAGTCCTTCGCCCGGCGGAACCGGGCGAGCGCGGTGTGGCTCGGGTCGATGGCGTAGGCGTTCCACTGGAGGAAGTCCAGCTTGGCCATCAGCGGCTCCGGGTGGGTGCGCTGGAAGCAGGCCCGGTCGAAGCCGCCCGACCCGACGGAGAAGGTGGTGCCGGCCGGCAGCGCGCGGGCCCGGAACCAGTTCACGATGTAGGTCATCGCCCGCACCGCGCGGGCGTCCGACTCCGCCCAGCCGTACGACACCCCGGACTCGGTGGTGCCGAACTCGTGGTCGGTGTCCAGCTCGGAGGCGAGCTGGATGTTCACCCCGAAGCCCATCGTCCGGTACTGCGACAGCGCCCGGGCGAACAGGCCGTCGCAGAGCCCGGCGAGCACCTGGCCGTACCCGTAGGCCTTCGGCCAGGTCGTCCCGGGACGCTGCTGGATGGTCATCGCCGGCGCCGGGACGGTGTAGCTGACGCCGTCCACGGCGAAGGTCTGCGCCGCCGTGGTGGCGGTGCCGTAGTGCTTCAGCTCCAGCACCATGTTGATCGCGAACCCGCTGCGGCCCAGGCTGAGCAGCCAGGGCTTGTTGTAGCCCGGGAACGTGTAGCCGTCGGCGAAGCTGCGGTACTGGGTCAGCGAGCGGAAGTTGCCGCCGGCCATGTCGGCCGTCGGGTCGGCGTTGCCCGCGAGGTAGTAGCCACCCAGGACCGGTGGCGCGAGGGCGTAGTCGGCGGTCGCGGTGGCGGTGCCCCCGCCGTGGTCGCGGACGGTCACGGTGACCCGGGGCATCACGCCACCGCCCGGTAGACGGCCACCGACCCGTTGTCCGACGCCCGGGTCCAGGTACGCCCGGAGTCGTCGGTGATGGTGAGGGTGAGCGGGTCGATCACGGCGGTGACCTTGACCGGGGCGCTGCTGTTGCCCTGGGCGTCGGTCACCACCACGGTGACGGTGAGGGGCCTGGTGTCCGGGTCGCCGTAGGTGACCGTGAGGGTCATCTGGTCGCCGGGTGAATAGGTCGCGGCGTTCAGGCTCGCGGTGACGGTGGGAGCGGCCATGTCCGCCCCCTCCTTCCTTGCTCGTACGCCCGGCTCTCACCGGTGCGCCCGGTCGAGGCGCGGGCTGCCGCCGGTCAGGGGCGGAGCGGACGCGCGACGGCGTCGACCGGAGGTGATGACGTCCTTGTCCGGGTGGGAGCTGACCCCGGCCCTGGCGCCCGGGACGGGGTCCACCGGGACGCGACGTGGCCGTGGGCGCGGTCGGACCGGCGCGGCCGTGTCCGCCGGGACGGCCGGGCCGGGCCCGGCGATGGCGGCGTCCGACGGCGACCGTGCTGTCGCCGTCGGGGTGAGGGATGGGATGTGGCCCGCCATCCGCAGCCTCTCCACCTGCCTAAACAATGCGTCGGCAGGGGGTACGGCGTCCTGTCGGCTATCCGTCCCCGGGGTTGGCCGACCGGGCGATTGCGACGAGGGCGCGCGGGTGCACCGGGGCGGTCGGCCTACGCGGTGTCAGCCCGACGGCGCCGCAGCAGGTGGGCGACCCCGCTCACCACCGTCGTCCCGATCCCCGTGCCGACCAGCACCAGCGCCGCCCCGACCGCCCAGAGTCCGCTGTCGTCGGTCGAGGCGGCGTGCACCGTCCAGGCGGCGGTGAAGGCGACGGTCAGCACCGGGGCGACCAGCCACGGCCGGAGCCGCCAGCCGCCCACGGCGGCGACCAGGGCGAGGGTGAGCACGCAGCCGGCCACCTGCCACGGCTGGTAGGGCCCGCTGACGGCGCCCGTCTCGGGGTCGGTGGTGTAGCCGGTGTCCCACCCCAGCCAGGCCCACCAGGTGGCGACCGCTGCCACGGCGAGGACGAGGGCGGCGAGGAGGGCGCGCGTCATGCTGTTCACGCTCCGATCCTCGCGGTACGGACCGCGTCGCGGATGAGCATTCGTACTCACGCTCGGGGTGTCGGTGCGGTCCCCCGGACCGCCCAGGCGCGGGCGGTGAGTCGGATGGCGCCGTCCGGTCCGGCCGGCACCCGGGCGCGCAGCAGTTCCCGCAGCTCGGCCCGGTCCGGCTCGGCGAGCGAGCTGACGTAGCCGGGCGCGACCCCTGCCCACCGAGGAAGGGCGTCCAGTAGTCGGCGAAGTCGGCGAAGACGGTGGGCACCTCGACGGGCCGCACGGCCACGTCGCGGAGCCCGGCGGCGGTCCAGAGCGCGCGTAGCGGCTCCGGTTGGCACAGCGAGTAGCGGCGGCCCTCGTCCAGCTCCGCCGCCGCCGGGTCGCGCGCCGCCGCGGCGTCCCAGAAGTGGCGCATCATCACCATGCCCTGGGCGTAGTCCCAGACGTAGGCGGCGGCCACGCCGCCCGGAGCGAGGACGCGGGCGAACTCCGCCACGCGCGCGCCGGGTCGGGCACGAAGTTCAACGCCAGGCCGCTGACGACGACGTCGACGGTGGCATCGGGCAGCGGCAACGAGCGGGCGTCGCCGACGTGGAAGGCCACCCGCGGGTCGTCGACCCGGGTACGGGCGTGCGCCACGAAGCCCTCGGAGGGGTCGACGCCGTCCACCCGGGCCGGCTCGGTGCGGGCCAGCACCGTCGAGGTCAACGCACCGGTGCCGCAGCCGACGTCCAGCCAGCGCAGGCCGGGCGGTTGGTCCAGCCCGGCCAGGAAGTCCGCCGCCACGAGGCGACTCCACCGGCCCACGTACGCCTCGTACGCCGCACCGTCGGCCCATACCTCGCGCGCCATGCGGACACCATACGGGCGGTACGCCACAGCCGGCGCCCTCCCGGCAGCGACCTTGGGTGTCCACCGTAGACCTTCCGTCCACAAGCGGAGGTATGCCACGAACTTCCGCAGGGTGTTATCAAACTTTTGCATCTATGAACGAAAGGTATGGGCCTTCAGATAGAAGTTTGTTAATGTTGCCCAGCACCGCAGCTCCGGACGCGTCATTCGTCGGCGTCGATGACTTGTCCGGGCTCGCCCGGCGGCTACCGCTCCCCCACCGCATCGCACGGCATGCCGCCGGACCACCCCGACCTCCCAGGAGGAGCAATGGGCACACGGCTGCTGCGCCGATTCCGCAGTCCTGTCCTGACCACCATCGCCGCACTCGTCATGGCCACCGGCGTCTGGGTCACCCCCGCCCACGCCGCCCCCGCCCAGGAACCGGGCGTCACGCTGCGCGTCTTCGACGTGCAGGTGCCGCTGAACGAGATCTGCACCCTCAAGCCGGGGCAGACGCCGAACGTCGACAAGCTGATGCCCACCATCAACTGGACGTCGACCACCGACTTCGGCTTCGACCAGTACTTCGTCTCCCAGGTACTCGGCAACCTGAACATCGCCCAGGCCGGCAGCTACACGTTCCGGCTGACCAGCGACGACGGCTCCCGGCTGTCGATCGACGACAAGGTCGTCATCAACCACGACGGGCTGCACGGACCGACCCCGGCCAAGGAGGGCACCCTCACCCTCACCGCCGGGCTGCACCCACTGCGCATCGACCACTTCGAGCGCGAGGGTGGGCAGCAGATCACCCTGGAGTGGAAGATTCCCGGCTCGTCGGCCTTCGTCGTGGTGCCGAACTCGGCGCTGAGCACCGACGCCGGTGTGGTGCGGGTGACCGCCCCGGGCAAGAAGGAGTGCGAGGGCGTCACCGACTCCCCCGGCGACGGCCTGCCGCTGACCGGCGTGTATCCCGGCTACACCCTGACCAACCTGCGGCCCAGCGGCTTCCAGCCGAAGGTGACCGGGATGGACTGGCTGACCGACGGCCGCCTGGTGATCTCCACCTGGGGCGGCAGCGACCAGTCCGGCACCTCGCAGGACGGCGAGGTGTACATCCTCAACAACACCGGCGGGTCGACCGGCCCCGGCAGCGTGACCACCAAGAAGATCGCCGGTGCCCTCAAGGAGCCGATGGGGCTGAAGGTCGTCGACGGCGTGGTCTACGTGTCGGAGAAGCAACGCCTGACGAAACTGGTCGACACCAACGGCGACGAGGTCGCCGACCGCCTCGACACGGTCGCCACCTGGCCGTACGGGGGCAACTTCCACGAGTTCGCCTTCGGCCTGCTCTACCAGAGCGGGTACTTCTACCTGAACCTGTCGGTGTCGATCAACTACGGCGGCGCGACGACCAACCCGCAGCCGGCCCCCAACCGCGGTACCACGATCAAGGTGAACAAGGACACCGGCGCCGTCTCCTACGTCGCCGGTGGCCTGCGTACGCCGCACGGCATCGGCTGGGGCCCGGAGGACGGCATCTTCGTCACCGACAACCAGGGCGGCTGGCTGCCGTCGTCGAAGCTGCTGCACGTCAAGCAGGGTCGGTTCTTCAACCACTACATGAACCCGGCCGGCCCGTTCGACGCCAATCCGGTGACCCCGCCGGTGCTCTGGATGCCGCAGAACGAGATCGCCAACTCCCCGAGCACCCCGCTGTACCTGAAGTCCGGCCCCTTCGCCGGGCAGTTCGTCATCGGCGACGTCACCTACGGCGGCCTCCAGCGCGCGTACGTGGAGAAGGTCAACGGCGAGTACCAGGGCGCCCTGTTCCGGCTCACCCAGGGCCTGGAGGCGGGCGTCTCGGAGGTCAACCTCGGCCCGGACGGCGCGATCTACGTCGGTGGCCTCGGCGCCGGCGGCAACTGGGGTCAGAGCGGCAAGCTCGCGTACGGCCTGCAGAAGCTGACCCCGAACGGCACCACCGCCTTCGACATCCTGGCCATGCGCGCCACCACCGGCGGGTTCGAGCTGGAGTACACCCAGCCGCTCTCCACCGACACGGCGGCGAACCTGGCCGGGCACTACAAGGTCAAGCAGTGGCGCTACGAGCCGACCGCCAGCTACGGCGGCCCGAAGATCGACGAGGAGACGCTCACCGTCACCTCGGCCACCCTCTCGACCGACCGCAAGAAGGTCAGCCTGACCGTCGACGGGCGCAAGGCAGGCCGGGTGGTCCACGTCCGCTCACCCCGGCCGTTCACCTCCGCCAGCGGCCAGTCGCTCTGGAGCACCGAGGCCTGGTACACCCTCAACGCCATCCCCGGCAGCACCCCGCCGCCGACCGGCGGAAGCAACCTGGCCCTGAACAAGCCGGCCACCGCCGACAGCTCCTGCACCACCACGGAGGGCCCCGACAAGGCGGTCAACGGCTCCGTCGCCGGCGGCACCACCGACAAGTGGTGCTCGAAGGGCGCCACGAAGTACCTCCAGGTCGAGCTCGGGGCCAGCACCAACGTGAACCGGTTCGTGGTCAAGCACGCCGGCGCCGGCGGCGAGAACACCGCCTGGAACACGAAGGACTTCACCATCGCCACCAGCACCGACGGATCGAACTGGACGACCCGCACGACGGTGACCGGCAACACCGCCAGCACCACCACGCACGACATCGCCGCGGTGACCGCCCGCTACGTGCGCCTGAACATCACCGCGCCGACCAGCACCGCCGACCCGGCGGCCCGCGTCTACGAGTTCGAGGTCTACGGCCCGAGCGGGTCCGGCACCATCACCGGCATCGCCGGCAAGTGCCTCGACGTCAGCAACGCGGGCACCGCCGACGGTACGAAGATCCAGCTCTGGACCTGCAACGGCACCACCGCCCAGAAGTGGAGCCGGGTCGGCGACACCTACCGGGCGCTGGGCAAGTGCCTGGACGTCGACAACGGCGGCACCGCCAACGGCACCAAGGTGCAGCTCTGGACCTGCAACGGCACCGCCGCACAGGTCTGGCAGCCGCAGAGCAACGGATCGCTGCTCAACCCGCAGTCCGGCAAGGTCCTGGAGACGGCCGGCGCCGGCACCGCCGACGGCACCCAGGCCCAGATCGGGACGTACGCCGGGGGCGCCCACCAGCACTGGGTGGTCAACGGCTGAGCACTGACCTAGGGCCACCGGCGAAGAGGTCCTTCGCCGGTGGCCCACCGGCCTCCGTGCGCCAGGGCAGCGCTCGACGCCCGCGTCGTACTCAGACCCAGTGGGTCAGGTCGTACACCGCCGCGCAGTAGTCGTCCTCGTCATCGACCTGCGGTTGGCGGAACAGGTCCTTCTCACGAACGAGCGGCGCCAGCTCCTGAGGCAGGCTGGTGTAACCGGACAGCGGGCGCCGGCGGTGTCGCGCAGCGGGATGTCCAGCCCGTAGACGGCTCCGGCCCCGGTCACCCGGACGTAGCAGCGGCAGGGGGCATCGCCGGTCAGCATGAACCCGGCGAACATGTAGACGTCCTCGAACCAAGGGAACCCGCCGCCGTGCACCAACAGGCTGAACAGGGCGAACAGATTCAGGTCCGTCGCCGACTCCCGGCGTAGGGCGCGGAAGCCGACGGACTCGGCATCGACGACGGCATTACGGTGGTTGTCGTACGGGGGCTGTTGTTCGACGGCTCGGGCCAGATCCTCCACGTCCACGGTGCGGAGGAAGCCGACCACCGCCTCCGCGGGCAGCGCTCCTCGCCCTCGGTGAGAGGGAATTCGATCGCCACACCGGAAGCGGTCGAGGGATCGACGGTGAGGGCCACCCGGACACGTTTGTCACCGACCCGGACCAGACCCCGCAGTCGAGGACGGTCCCGGGGCAAGGGACCCGGCGGTACGACCACCAGCGGGATCAGGTTTCGGGCCAGATAGCTGAAAGCGGCGTCCGCCGCGTCCGTCGCCACCGTCGTCATCGCCTCCGGCCTCGTCAGATCCTGTCAACCCAAGCGGGGCGCTCAAGTAGCGGTACGCGGTGGGCACCGAAACGCCGTGGTCCCAGGCGAGTTGGGCCAGCCGGGTCCCGTCGACGAACCACCGCAGCACCAGGACACCCTGCTTGAAGACGCCCAGAGCGCGGGTCCCCCTGCGGGTGCCGAGCCGTTCGCGGTGCTCACGCAAGAGTTGGGCGAGAGTATCGGCGGTCTCCCTGCTGACGTCGAGTGTTGCGGCGTAGGTGATATTGGCCAAGGCGTGAAGCCTCTGGGTTCCGGAACGTGATCTTCGCAGACCTGTCGGGCGGGCGGCCTGGCCAATACTCTGAGCCCCGCCCGCACTATCTGGGAGAGTCATGACAAGTAGGTTCACCGAGTTGACCGTTGACTGCCACGATCCGGAGAGACTCGCGGCCTTCTGGTGCGAGGTCCTGGACTTCAAGGTGATCGACCGGAGCGAGGGCAAGGTCGAGATCGGCTCGTGGGTGCCAACCGTCGAGGAGGTTCGGGCCCGTCAGATGCCGCCCACCCTGCTGTTCGTCCAGGTACCTGAGGGCAAGACCGTGAAGAACCGGCTTCACCTCGACGTCAGTCCAATTGACGGCAGCACCGAGGACGAGGTGACCAGATTACTCGGCCTCGGCGCCACCAAGACGGATGTGGGCCAGGGCCCGGACCGAAACTGGGTGGTCATGGCAGACCCCGAGGGCAATGAGTTCGACGTCCTACGCACCCTGGCACCGCACACCTAGGCCGCGAACGGCACCCGCACCCCGTCACACATCGCAACGACCGGGGGACTTGATCGCACAACGGAGGTGCGACCCATGGCGAATTTACCGTTCGTTGTCGATGGTTGCGGAGAACCAGCGGCCGTCCGCATCGAGGTCTACAGCGTTCCTCGGACGGCGGGTCGTTGGACGCCGTGGCCTACGCCTGCGCCGACCACCCCGAGCCGGTGGCCGACGCCATAACGGCGGCCGGGTTCACGGCAGCCGCCGCCGCGGCCCCGGCGTCCGGCGTCGATCGGAGATGCGGAGATGTCCACGTATTCGCCACCGGGGCGTTGGCGGCCGACCCGCCGTGGCACCCCCGCTGGTGTGACCAGGCTGGGTGCTACCAGCGCGGGGAGCACCGGTCGCGGGTGACCGATGTCGACACCAATCGGCCCGAGGCATCGATTCTCACGGTGGGGCTGGTGCAGACGACCCACCTGGCGGCCGAACCGGTCGTGGCGTTGACTGCGACAGCGTCCACCACCGCTCGCCGGCTGGTGTTGTCGATCGGGCAGGCCCGGGTGCTGCGCTACCGGTTGAGCGCGTTGATCGACGCCACCAGGTACCGGCGGCGCTGATCTCCGCGTTGAACGCGACGAGCCCTCGGCCTCGCACTGCCTTCAACGGCCGCGCCGAACCGGATGGTCTGCCTGATCGAGAACCCGTGACAGGGGGACATCGGCGGCTACCCGGCGTCAGGCGAACAGGACATCGTCGATGTCGATGGTGACGAGTTCGATGTCGCGGACGACGGTTCCGTCCTCAGCCAGCGGGTAGACGCGCCGCCGGGTCGGGACCATGATGCCGCCGAACTCCTTGTGGTCCGCGCAGTAGTGCGCGGCCGGCCCGGCGTTGAGGACCTCGGCCGTGTAGTCGTGTCGGCGCAGCAGCCCGTCCTGGTCGAAGTAGAACGTCTGGACCCGGGAGTGGGTGGCGATGTCGTCGGGGAAGGTGACCTTGAGACGGTTCCAGGTCTCCCCTGCCTCGATCACGGGAGACAGTTCCTCGGCCTGGAAGTCGGGCCTCGCGAAGATGAACGGGGACGTCAGGTACGTCCACATGGCGTACCCGGCGAAGTAGGCGACGTCCAGGTCGTCCCAGGGGGTTTCGAGGACGTGTCCGGCGAAGTTGGCGCGGGGGTTGAGGCGCTCGGCCTTCACCTCGCCGGTGTCGCTCTCCACGGCCACGCGCTGCGCGGTGAACGAGGTGTGCAGATCAGGCGCCTTGAACGGGAAGTGACTGGCGTGCTGTCGGCGCAGGTCGACCCGTACGGCGGCCTGGTCGAAGATCCCCTCCTGACCCTTGATGGCCCACAGGGCTCCGCCGGAGCGGAAGTGGGCCGTGGCCGAACTGAACTGCTGATAGCGGTCCAGGCCGCCGTGGGCCTCGATGACGGCGTTCGTAAGGTCGCTCACGATCAATTTCTCCTCGGTGAGGTGGATCCGTCGTCCCGGGGTAGACCCCGGAGTGACGAGGCGCTGCTTACCCGGCTGCCCACTCAATATGACCGGTCGTCTTAGGCTGTGGCAACGCGCGCTGGATCACACCGGTGGGGGCTTGACCGGGCCAAGACGACCGGTCATATTTGCAGTCGGGAGGTGGTCCGTCTTGGCCAGGAAGAGCACGCGCGAAGAGATCGTCACGGCTGCGCTCGACCGGTTCCACGCCCACGGTTACCACGCCGCCGGCGTCAACGACATCACTCAGGCGGCCGGCGTACCGAAGGGGTCGTTCTACAACCACTTCGACAGCAAGGAAGCCCTCGCCATCGTCGCGCTCGAGCGGTACGGCGCCGGACTCCGCCTCGAGGACCTCGCCGACACCTCGGTCCCGCCCCTGCAGCGGCTCCGGGCGCACTTCGAGTTCCTCCGCGACGAGGTCGTCGGGCACGGGTACCACCGCGGCTGCCTGTACGGAAACTTCGGCACCGAGATCGTCGATCATCGGGACGCCATCCGGGACGCCGTACGGCAGAGCCTCGACGGATGGGCCGGCCTCATCGCGAAGACCCTGGTCGAGGCGCAGCGCACCGGGACGGTCCGCGCCGACGTGGACCCCGAGGTCACCGCCGGGTTTATCGTCAACGCCTGGGAGGGCACGCTCATCCGGGCGCGTACCGACCGCTCCCCCGCCGCCTTCGACGCCTTCTTCGCAATGTTTGACACCCTGCTGGCAGCGGCCTGAGCGCACCGGGGTGTGGTGGCTCCGTTGAAGGGGGTCAAGGGCTGCGACGGACTGCTTCCGCTACATGCGGCGGGCTGCCGAAGAGGCTGCCGGAGCGTGAGCAGGCGGCATCAGACCACGCCATGCTCGGTCTGAAGGCCCGGTCAGCGGACCCGTGCGGCTGGTGCTTGCTCGGGAAGCCGCGGCGAGCCCCAGCCCCGGAAAGCCCCGAGGCGGGCAGGGGGTCAGGAGGCTGTGGCGGGCTTTCTGGTGGGATCAGCCGAGGTGGTGCCGGGAGTGGGGCGGCGGGTCAGGACCCGAGGACCGGAGTCCGTGATGGCGACCGTGTGTTCGGAGTGGGCGGTGCGGGAGCCGTCGGCGGAGCGGATCGTCCAGCCGTCGTCGTCAAACGTGATCTTGTCGGTGGAGCGGCAGAACCAGGGCTCGATGGCAATGGTGAGGCCGGGTTCGAGTCTCATGCCGCGGCGGGCGCGGCCGTTGTTGGAGACGTGCGGGGCCTCGTGCATGGTGCGGCCGATGCCGTGGCCGCCGAACTCGGCGTTGACGCCGTAGCCGTAGGAGTGGGCGACGTCGCCGATCGCGGCGGAGATGTCGCCGAGGCGGCCGCCGGGCTGGGCGGCGGTGATGGCGGCCTCCAGTGCGACCTCGGTGGCCTCGATCAGCTTCAGGTCGGCCGGGTCGGGGGTGCCGACGATGACGGAGAGCGCGGAGTCGGCGACCCAGCCGTCGATGCGGACCGCCATGTCGATGCTGAGCAGGTCGCCGTCCCGCAGAACATAGTCGTGCGGCAGGCCGTGCAGCACCGCGTCGTTGACCGACAGGCACAGCACGTTGCGGAACGGGCCGCGGCCGAACGAAGGGGCGTAGTCCCAGTAGCAGGATTCGGCGCCGCGTTCCTTGATCCGGCGGCGGGCGTGGCGTTCGAGGTCCAACAGGTTGACGCCGACTGCGGCGACACCGCTGAGCTCGGCGAGCAGCTCGCCGACGAACTGACCGGTCACCGCCATGCGGCCGATCTCCTCGGCGGACTTGAGCTCGATCACGACAGCCTCCCTCTCCGGATGCGGTATTTCTTTACCGGTATTTCTATACCACGTCAGGTCGGGATGCTCCGGAGGGATATCCTGCTGGCATGGTTCGCCAACCACTCACCACCGCACAGATCGCAGCGGGCCAGCGCCTCGGAGCCGCCCTCCGGGCCGCGCGGGCCGGCCGCAGCCTCGTCGAGGTGGCCCTGGCAGCCGGCATCTCCCCCGAGACGCTGCGCAAGATCGAGGCGGGCCGTCTTCCCGCACCGGCGTTCGGCACTGTGGTCTGCCTCAGCCAGGCCCTCGACGTCCCCCTCAGCGACCTGGCCGACGTCTGGCTGGCCGACATGCCCATCCGGCAGGCGTCCTAGCGACCAGCCGCCCACGTACGCTCCAACGGCGCGGTGACCCTGGACGCAGGGCGGCCACCCAGCCTGGACGCGGCCCTGCTGCCGGGCGTCGCAGGACGCTGACCGCGGGACGGGGTGGTGACCGATGCACCGGGGCGAGGCGGCGGACAAGTACGAAGCTGGTGCCGTCGCGGCGATGAGTTCGCCGCCGCCCACAGGTCTACCTCCCGACCGAGACAACCAACTCATCGGGAGTAAGGCATGGGCCTCATCCACATCGAGCTGTTCGCAACCCTCGACCTCGTCGGGCAGGCGCCCGGCGGCCCCGACGAGGACCCGGTGGGGTTCCCGTTCGGCGGCTGGCAGGCGCCCCTGCTGGACGAGGTCTCCGGGGCGCAGGTCGGTGCCGCGTACGAGGGCACGGACGCCCTCCTGCTCGGCCGGCGGACGTATGACATCTTCGCCGCCTACTGGCCGCACCAGGAGGGCGGCGAGGACAACGAGATCGCCACGCTCTTCAACAGCGTCCCGAAGTACGTGGCCTCCCGCGGCCGGCCCGACCTCTCGTGGGCCGGTTCCACGCAGCTCGGCCCGGATCTGGCCGGCGCGGTGCGCGAGATCCGTGACCGGCACGAGCACGTGAAGGTCGTCGGGAGCCTGAACCTGGTGCAGACCCTCCTGCGCGAGAAGCTCTTCGACCGTCTCGACCTCTGGGTGCACCCGATCGTGCTCGGCGTCGGGAAGAAGGTGTTCGACGGTGGCGCGGTGCCCACGAACGTCACACTCCTCGAACCGCCGGTAGCCAATCCGAAGGGCACGGTGTACCTGCGCTACGGGCTCGCCGATGGCACGCCCGGGACGGGGGACATGAGCGCACCCGATCGCGGTGCCGGACGGGACGACTGAAGCCGCCCCGTGCCAGTTGGCCGGTGCTCGCAGCGTCGCCCCGCCATGGCCAGGTTGGCTGTGATCCACCTCGCTGTCCGCGGGAACGCAGGATGAGTGTGGCCATCCCTAGGGTCAGATCGTGAGCGTCAACGAGGACTTCTCCCGTCAGCCTCCGCTGCCTGGCTCCGGGCTGGCAGGCGACAGCGGCGAACCAGGCATCGACCTGACCGCAATCCGGGAAGCTGTCCGCCGGCAGGCCCAACGGGTGACCACCGGCATCGAGGACATGGCGGCCTACCTGTCCCAGCAGGTGGCGGATGAGTCGCATCGGGAGGTGACCGCTCCCCTGCTGGCTGGCACCGGCGCGAGCGGTGTTGTGCGGCACCAAGGTCGGGTGGTCGCCGAGTGGGGCGACCTGGGGACGCCGGAGATGCTGTTCAGCGGCACCAAGAGCGTCGTCGCCACCGTGGCGGGAGTCGCCTTCGACCGGGGACTGCTTGCCCCGGATGCGCTGGTGTCGGCGACGGTCCGTCACCCGCTGCTGGATCGCCCCGGAATCGAGGGCATCACGTGGTAGCACCTGTTGCAGCAGACCAGTGGGTGGAACGGTGAGCTGTGGGGGAAGCCGACGGAGGTGGACGCGCCCTGAATTCCGACTACGGCTACCTCTGGTGGCGCAACGACTCCCGGCGGGTACAGCCCGACGCTCCGGCCAGCGGCCGATGCGCCCGCGGTAACGGCGGCCGCCACCTGCTATGGATCGACCCCGCCCGGGACCTGGTCATCGCCTCACACTGGGGCGACGGGGTCCACGACTTGATTGCCGAGGTCTCGGCCGCCATTCCGACGATCCCCGCCCGATGACGTGCCGCCCGATGACGCCGGTCACGCTGACCCGGGGCCGACTGACAGGAGTGCCATGGACCGGACGCGTGAGTTGGAGAGTCTGTCTGAGCACTTCGCCCAGGCGCCCGCCGTCTTCACCACCTCACCGCTGTACCAGGCGTTGAGTACGGCTGTTGCGGCCGACCAACCGACACTGGAGATGCTGCTCGAACGACGCTCCGGGCAGCAGGCGTCGTTCCTGCTCTTCGGCGCAGCCCACTACCTACTGCTAGAGGGTCTGCACCACGATCTGCGCCACTTCTACCCCTCCGTGGTCGGTCCCGATGCCGCCGACCCAGAGACCGCAGGGCCCGTGTTCGTCGACTTCTGTCGTGCGTTCCGCCGCGACCTTGAAGAGCTCATCCGTACCCGTCTCGTGCAATCGAACGTGGTGCGTAGAGCAGCCGGTCTCCGCTTCGCGCTGGCAGCACTCAGACACCAATGTGACGGTCCCGTGCATCTGATCGAGGTGGGCGCGAGTGCCGGCATCCACCTCTACGTGGACCAGTACCGCTACCTCATCGGCGGACACTCGTTCGGGCGGCAGGAATCCACGGTCACCATCGAGAGCCGCTGGCTGGGCACCGAGCGGCCACCGAACCTGGACGACATCCCGCTGATCGCCACCAGGGTCGGCGTGGACCTGAACCCAGTGGATGTCACGAGCGCCCAGAATCGGCGCTGGCTCACGGCGCTGGTCTGGCCCGAGGACCACGCCGGAGCCCGACTTCTTGACGCCGCCCTCGAACATGTGGCGGCGGACCCGCCGGACATCGTCGCCGGCGACGCCATCGACGTCTGTTCGCCCCTGGGCCGAAACCTGCCGCCCGGCGAGCCGCGGGTTGTATTCCATGCCGCGACACGAATGCATGTGCCCACCCGACGGCGAGCCGCATTCGATGAAGCCATCGACTCGATCGGCGACGACGGGCCGTTGTACCACGTCTGGCAGGAGCCGCCGTCGGCACAGCACCACGGCCAGTTGGCGGACGATCGGGGCGTGATCGCGTTTCACGGGCCGGGCGACAGCAAGCCGACGTCGCTGGTACAGGTCGACGGACACCTGAACTGGCTGGCGCCCCTGCATGACACGTAGGTCAGGCATCGGAGATCGCTACCGACCGGCTGCCCATTCGGGCTGCTGGCTTCGTCCTTCGCCGGCTACTCGCAACTGGGAGCACACGCCTGCCGAACGTTGGCCTCATCGCCGGGCCGCTAGTCGATCTGTCCTCCGCTGCAACGGTCCTGGCAGAAGCGACCGGCCGCCAGGTCATCAGCCCGGGTAACGTCTGCCGTGAGCACGTGCAACTGCGGACGCCGCTAGGCGAAGAGATGAACCGCTGTATGCAGACCGGGCACCTTGTCCCCCGGATGAGCTGATCACGAAGGCCATCGCTGACGCCCTAGCCGTCGTGGATCGCGGCTGGCTGCTGTGCAACTACCCGCGCAGGATCGGTCAGGCGGAGTTGCTAGCGGAGAGCGGCCATGAACCTGACACGGTGATCGAGCTCGTCTTGACCGAGGATGAGCTCGACCTCACGGTCCGCCGCCGGGTCGAACGCCGGATAGAACTGGACCCTCAGCAAGCCGAGCGACGCCAGGAGTCCCCGACCTCGTGACCTCCCCCTCGGGGTACATCATGTGCTTCCTGTTCTTCGTCCTCGAGGCTGCCTAGCGCGACGGTGCGCAACGACCGGGCGCACGTAGCCTGAAACGGCACTAGTCGCGCCCTCCGACACGGGTCACGGGGGGGGATACCGAACCCGGCCGGTGCCGATAAGGTCCACGGATCGCACCGCCCGTTCATCCGGAGGGCTCCGTCATGAGGTTCGGATTTCCGTGGCTGCCCCGAACGGTGGCCACCGTGCTGCTTCTTCTCGGAGGGGTCGGCGTGCCCGCCGCGTCCGCCTCGGCGGCGCCGGCGGGTCCGGACCTCACTGTCGACCTGGCCGGCGGGACGATTCCGCTGGGGGTCACGAAGAAGACGCTGCACCTGAAGATCAGCAACCGGGGCGACGCGACCCCGACCCGGGTCGTCGTCCGGGTCGACGCGTCGGAGCTGGATGGGTCGGATTTCAGGATCATGCTCTGGCCGACCGGCGGGCTGGCCGAGTGCGACGGCGATGTCTCCGGCTGGTACTGCGACCTGCTGCCGGATCGACTTCCGGGACCGGGCGAGACGGTGGAGCTTCCCGTCGTCGCCACCGTCCAGACCGGAGAGCCCCTCGCGGGCCGGATCAAGGTGACGGTCGATGTCAAACCGGTCGACATCAATCCGGCCGACAACATGAAGTGGTTCCCGATCGAAGTGGTGGACCGCCCCGAAGCCGACCTCTCGGTGGTAGCGCCGGACGTGACGCAGTCGGTGCGGATCGCGGCCGACGGCAGCGTCGAACCCACCGGCACGTTGAATCCGGGCGAGACGGGCGCGGTGCGCTACACGATCGCCAACCAGGGGCGCAAGCCGGTCGATGGCGTCAAGGTCGAGCTGCGCGCGCCCGCGGGCGCGACGTTCACCAGGCCGCCGGGTGAATGCGTCCTCGGTGACGCCGGGCGTGCGGCGGTCTGCACCTACGACCGGCTGGCCCTCGTTCCTGTCGACCAGGACACCGACCCGAACGACCAACTCCACTCCGCCGTCGAGCTGTACCACCTGGTGACGGTGCCGGCCGCCACGAAGGCGCCGGTCACGTTGCGGAACGGGACCGTCCGGGTCGAGGGCCTGAGCGACCCGCGGTCGGACCGTTCCGTCCCGGCGCGGAGCGACCTTCCCACGAACGCCGTCGCCGTACGGGCTGTCGACGTGGACGACAGCGACAACCAGGACGGGTTCGCGGTCGTGGTGGCCGCGAACAGCAGCGGCGGAGGTAGTGGCGGCGACCCCGGTGACGGTGGTGGCGCTGGTGGTGGCGGCAGCTTGCCGATCACCGGATCCCAGGCCGGGCTGACCGCCGGGACCGGCCTCGCCATGCTGGTGGGTGGCGGCGTGTTGCTGCTCCTGACCCGACGGCGCCGGGCCATCCGGTGACCAACGACGGGTGACCGGTGTTGGCGGTGCGCAACTGGCCCTTCAGGACCCGACCGCCAGGCCGACGATCAAGAGGGCCGCGAGGAGCCGGAACGCGGGCTCCGGCCTGACCAGGGGCGGAATCACGACCGACAGAGCGGACGCCACCACCAGTGGAGCGGCGAAGCGCCCGTCGGCGAACACCCAGCGGGGACGTCGACGAGCGGGCCAGGCGATCATCGACGCCGCCGCGATCAGCATCCCCAAGCCCAGCAGGTGCATGGCACCCGGACCTTTTCGAGGACGACCTCGACCAGGTGGCGGACCGCCTCGACCGGGCGGCGGGTCGTGCTGCCGCGGACTCAGTGCGGACTGAGGGCGTCGGTCCGGACCTCGACGCGGTCCGTCCGGCACGTCGGCAGCATGGTTGAGCAGGGGTTTTGCGTGGTGGGGCGGGCGGGACTCGAACCCGCGACCGAGGGATTATGAGTCCCCTGCTCTAACCGGCTGAGCTACCGCCCCGATACCGCGCCGGATCGTAACCCGCTCGGCGGATCACCGGCCACCACCGAAACGGCCGACACAGACACCCGACCGGCACGATGGGCTACGCGAGGATAACAGTCAGCAGCGGTCCGCAAGACCCCCCGCACCGGCCCGGATCACCCCACCGCGCGCAGCTCCGCCAGCACCGCACCGGCCGTCCGCCAGCCGCTGGCCAGCGCCCCCTGGATCGACGGGCTGTCCCGGTGGTCGCCGGCCACGAACAGTCCGTCGCCGAGCGCCACCGGCTTGCGCAGTCGCCCCTGCGGCGGCGGCGCGGCGGGCAGCGCGGCGGGGACCTCGACGGTCGTCAGGTGGGTCCAGTCCGCGGTGGAGCGTCCGTAGAGCCGGTCCAGCTCGCGTCGGATCGCCGGCTCGGGCGGGGCGCTCGGGCCGACCACCGAGGTGGCCACCAGGTGCCACCCGGCCGGCGCGTACGTCGGGGCGGCGTTGCTGACCACGACGGTGTTGGCGACCAGCTCCCGCCGGTCCCCGTCGACCAGCAGGATCGGCTCGGCCAGCGGCGCCTCCGGCGTGCTGTGGTAGTAGGTCGTGTAGCTGTGCATGCGTACCCGGGCCAGGGTGGGCAGCAGCATTCCCGCCGCGGGCGGTCGACGGCGACCACGACGGCGCGGCAGCCGATGTCGCCGGCCTGGGTGCGGACCCGGCCGGGCGCGACCTCGGCGACCGGGGTGTCCAGCTCGATCAGGTCGGCGGGCAGCGGCTCGGCGACGGCCCGGGGCAGCGCGGCCATTCCCCGGGCGGGCAGGCCGATCCGGCCGCGCGCGAAGGAGCGCAGGATCATCGCCAGCACGTGGCTGGAGGTCTCCAGCTCCCGGTCGATGAGGACGCCGGAGAGGAACGGCCGCAGCAGCTCCTCGATGATCGCGTCGGAGAGCCCGGCCCGGCGCAGCGCGGCCTCGGTGGTGGTCTCCGGTGCGGTGAGCAGTCGGCTCTTCGGCAGGGTGGCGCAGCCGGTGGCGAGCGCGGCGAAGCGGATCCGGTCGAGCAGCGAGCCGATGCCGGCCAGGGCCGTGCCGGGCGTGCCGCCGGGCTCGCGCAGCGGGTTGACCAGCCGGTCGAGCCGGTCGCCGCGGCGTACCAGCACCCCGGAGGTGAACCAGCCCAGTTCCAGGCTGTCGACGTCGAGCAGGGTGCCGAGCCTCGGGTAGGCGGTGTTCAACACCTGGAAGCCGCGGTCCAGCAGGTAGCCGTCGACCGCGTCGGTGGCGACCCGGCCGCCGAGCCGGCCACCGGCCTCCAGCAGCCGCCAGGGCACGCCGGCGCGGTGCAGCCGCCGGGCGGCGGCAGCCCGGCAAGGCCGCCGCCGACGATGACGACGTCCGTCTCAGCCAGCATGCCCGGCCTCCGTCCCGGTCCGGGCCGTCCGGGCCAGCCGGCTCGGCCACCAGGTTTTCGGCCCGATGTCGTACGACAGCGCGGGCACCAGCAGCGAGCGGACCACGATGGTGTCCAGCAGTACGCCCACCGCCACCGCCACGCCGAGCTCCACCAGCACCACCAGCGGCAGGACGGCCAGCGCGGAGAAGGTCGCGGCGAGCACGATGCCGGCGGAGGTGATCACCCCACCGGTGACGGCGAGGCCGGCCAGCACCCCGGCCCGGGTACCCCGCTTGACCGTCTCCTCGCGGACCCGGCTCATCAGGAAGATGTTGTAGTCGATGCCGAGGGCGACCAGGAAGACGAACGCGAAGAGCGGGAAGGACGCGTCGACCCCGGGGAAGTCGAAGACGTACCGGAAGATCAGCGCGCAGAGGCCGAGGGTGGCCAGGAACGACAGCACCACGGTGGCGATCAGCAGCACCGGGGCGAGCAGGGCGCGCAGCAGCAGGGCCAGGATCACCGCGATGACCACCAGCACCACCGGGATGATGACGTTGCGGTCGCGGGTGGAGGCGGCGGAGGTGTCCACGTTGATCGCGGTGAAGCCGCCGACCACGGCGTCGGCGCCGACGACCCGGTGCACCGCCACCCGCAGGTCGCGGATGGCCCGTTCCGCGCCGTCGCTGTCCGGCGGGTCGGACAGCGTCGCCTCCAGCTGCACCTTGCCGTCGACCACCTTCGGTGGCGCGTTCTCCTCGGGTGGGCCGGCCCGCTCACCGGTCACCGGCCGTACGGCGGCGACGCCGGGGACGCCCTTTGCCACCCGCGCGACCTCCTGGGCGGCCTGCTGGTTGGTGAAGATGGTCGCCGGGCTGCCGGTGCCGGCCGGGTAGTGCCGGGCGATGGCCTCCTGGCCGGCGACCGAGTCGTCCGGTTGGTGAACAGGTCGGACTGGCCGAGGGTGGTGACGCCGAGCTGGGTCAGGCCGAGGGTGAGCAGGGCCAGTGCCGCGGCGGTCACCAACCAGACCGGGCGGGCCCGCCGGGCGACGAAGCCGGCGACCCGGCTCCAGATGCCGTTTCCGGCCCGCGGGTCGGCCTGGTCGGCGCGGGGCCGGCGGGGCCAGAACGCCCACCGGCCGCCGAGCACCAGCAGCGCCGGCAGGAAGGTGAGCATCACCACCAGCGTGGCGGCGATGCCGACGGCGGCGACCGGGCCGAGCGCCCGGTTGGAGTTGAGGCTGGACAGCAGCAGGCAGAGCAGGCTGACGATCACCGTGGCCCCGGAGGCGATGATCGCCGGGGCGGCGCCCCGCCAGGCGGTCTTCATCGCGTCCCAGGGCCGCTCGTGCCGGTGCAGTTCCTCCCGGTAGCGGGCGATCAGCAGCAGCGCGTAGTCGGTGCCGGCGCCGAAGACCAGCACGGTCAGGATGCCCTGCGCCTGCCCGTTCAGTTTGATCACGTCGTTCTTCGCCAGGTGGTAGACGAACACCGACGCCAGCGCGTACGACATCCCCGCCGCGAGCAGCGGAAAGAGCCAGAGCACCGGGCTGCGGTAGACGATCAGCAGGATCACCAGCACCACGACCAGGGTGACCAGCAGCAGCGGCCCGTCGATGGCGCCGAACACCTCGATCAGGTCGGCGAGCAGCCCGGCCGGTCCGGCGACATCGACGGTGAGCCCGTCCCGGTCGCCGCCGGCGATCCCGCGCAGCTCCTCGACCACCCGGCCGATCGCCTCGCCCTCCGACTCGTCGATCGGTACGACGACCTGGAGCGCCTGACCGTCCTGGCTGGGGATCGGCGGCGGCAGCGGCGCCACCACGCCGGGGACCTGGGCGAACCGCGCGGTGTCGACGGTCGCCCGCTGCTTGTCGGCGTCGGTGATGCCGGAGCCGCGCTCGTAGACCACCAGCGCCGGGGTGCTCTCCCGCTCCACGAAGCCGCCGGCGAGGTTCTGTGCCCGGGTCGCTTCGGCGTCGGCGGGCAGGAACGAGGCGTTGTCGTTGGTGGCGACCTCGCCCAGCTTCCCGGAGTACGGCCCGGCGATCCCGCCGACCACCAGCCAGCCGAGCACCACCAGCACCGCGATCAGCGTCGCCGCGCGAGGTCCCCGCCTTCCGGCCATCTCCACCCGTCCCCTTGAATCGACGCACCAATCGACGCAGCGGGAGTCTAAGTCGACATCGCCCATCCTGCCGCCCGAGCACGCCCCAGCGGGCCGAAACCGCACGCCGACCCCACACCCGCCCTTCGTGGTCCGTCTCGGTCGTGATCAAGAAGTTTGCGCCTACGGACGGCACGTCCGGTGACGCAAACTTCTTGATCACCGGGGAGGTCGCGGCCGGACGGGGGGGGGCGGGGTGCGACCGAGAGGTGGGAACGAAAAACGCCCGCCGGCGGGGCCGACGGGCGCGGGTGGAGCGTGAGCTCCCCCGTTTGGACTCGAACCAAAAACCTGCCGGTTAACAGCCGGCTGCTCTGCCAATTGAGCTACGGGGGACTGCCTTGTCACCGCGCTCCGGATCTCCCCGGCGCTCGGCGACGGCACAAGAGTACAGGATTCCCGGGGGGTCTGGTCCAGGGGGTTACCTCCACGAACGCTCGCCGCGGAGGGGCGCGACACGGCAGGAATATAACCGGACAAATCGTCATCACGGCACAACCAGGCATGAGCGCGGAGCAGGATGGGTAGTTAGCTGCCGACAGAGGACTAGGGCGCGACATGGTCGGACCCAACCGGATCTCCGGGCGGGAACGGCGGAGCGTCAGGTACGAAAGGAGCCGCCATGCGCGGAAAGATCATGTTCCTTGGCGGGCTGGCTGCGGGCTTCGTCCTGGGCGCCCGTGCCGGCCGGGAGAAGTACGAGGAGCTGGTCGTCCGGGGCCGTAAGGTGCTCGACCACCCCACCGTCCAGGAGGCGGCGGGTGTCGCGCAGGCCCAGGCGACCCGGCTCTACAGCGAGGGCAAGGACAAGCTCGGCCAGTCCAAGCTCGGCGAGAAGCTGGGCACCGGCAACGGCAACAAGCAGGAGCTGACCGCGGCGGACGACGCCTTCGCGGGCACGCCGGCCACCATCGGCGCGAAGTCGGGCAGCTCGTCGAGCTCCCCCAGCTCGTCGTCCACCACCCCGCGGCCCAAGCCGTCGGGTACGGGCACCAACGCCAGCACCCTCTAACCGCACCTTCCAAGCGGGCCGGTCGTCGTCGACGACCGGCCCGCTGGCATGTCGGGCGGAAACAGCGGCAGCTCAGGCGCTGTCCACTTCCGCCGATGCCACTTTCGCCGGTTTGAAGCAAAAGTTCGCACGAAACATCGAAAACTTCTGCCGTCAACCTCTTCTCTTTGGTCCCGCGCGCAAATATCGTCCTGCGTAGAACCTGGCCAGGCTCTTGGTACTCGTAGCGACCCTCCTCAGCGACGGCGCTGAGGCGGACCCGCCCCGACCAGAGCGAGGTTCGATGCGCAGACCCACCGGCCGAAGGGCCACCGCCTACCTCAGCCTTCTCACCCTCGTCGGCGCGACACTCGTCGCGACCGCACCACCGCAGCCGACGCCGGCGCTCGCCGCCCCGGTGCCCGCCGGCAACGGCATGGACTACAAGGTCCTCGTGTTCACCCGGTCCGCCGGAGGCAGCCAGGCCGCCACCGCCGCCGGAGTGGACGCGATCCGGCAGCTCGGCAACGACCGGCGGTTCACCGTCGAGGTGACCGACGACGCCCGCAAGTTCGACGAGCCGCATCTCAAGCAGTTCCGCGCCGTGGTGTTCCTGAACACCGCCGGCGACGTCCTCACCGACGGCCAGCAGGCCGCGTTCGAGCAGTACTACCGCGACGGCGGCGGCTTCGTCGGCGTCCACTCGGCCATCGAGGCCGAACCCGGCTGGTCCTTCCTGGACAAGGTCCTGGGCACCCGGGCGACCGGCGCCGCCACGTCGGCGAGCCCGGCCACCGTCACCGTCGCCGACCGGGTGCATCCCGCCTCGGAGCGGCTGCCGGAACGGTGGACGCACACCGACCGCTGGTACAACTTCGCCGACAACGTCCGGGGTGTGTCGCACGTGCTGGCCACCGTGGACGAGAAGACGTACACCGGCGGGTCGATGGGCTTCGACCACCCGGTCACCTGGTGCAAGGACTACCAGGGCGGCCGCTCCTTCTACACCGGACTCGGCGCGACGCCGGAGAGCTACGGCAGCACCGACCTGCGCGCCCACCTCGGCGGGGCGATCCAATGGGCGGCCGGCATGACCGACGGCGACTGTGGCGCGACCGTGCTGGCCAACTACCAGATGACGGTGATCGGGGCCCAGCCCAACGTCAACGAGCCGATCGGCTTCGACACGCTCCCCGACGGGCGGGTGATCCAGACCGACCGCCGCGGCGGCGTACGCCTGCACGACGCGGAGAGCAACCAGACCACCGTGCTGGCCCAGATCCCGGTCTACACCCACAGCGAGGACGGGATGTACGGCCCGGCGATCGACCGGGACTTCGCCACCAACAAGTGGGTCTACCTGTACTACGCGCCCCCGCTGGCCACCCCCGCCGGAGGCGCGCCGACCACCAGCACCGACCCCGGGACCTGGGATCAGTGGAAGGGCTACTTCCAGCTCTCCCGCTACAAGTTCGTCGACGGCGAGACCCCGTCGCTGGACCTGAGCACGGAGCAGAAGATCCTCCAGGTGCCGGTGGACCGGGGCGCCTGCTGTCACGTGGCCGGCGACATCGCGTTCGACTCCGAGAACAACCTCTGGCTGGTCACCGGGGACGACACCCCGGCCGGTGGCGGTGGCTCCGGCGGCTTCTCGCCGCACAACGACTCGGTCAGCGCCACCGGCGTCTACCAGGCGCCCTTCGTGGACGCCCGGCGCAGCTCCGCCAACACCAATGACCTGCGGGGCAAGGTGCTGCGCATCGCGGTGCAGCCGGACGGCTCGTACACCGTCCCGGCGGGCAACCTCTTCCCGGCCGGCGCGGAGAAGACCCGGCCGGAGATCTACGCGATGGGGCTGCGCAACCCGTTCCGGATCACCCTGGACAAGAACGACGTCGCGTACGTCACCGACTACTCCCCCGACTCCTCGACGGCCGCGGTCGGCCGGGGACCGGCGGGCACCGGCCGGATGATGGTGATCGACAAGCCGGCGAACTACGGCTGGCCGATGTGCGTGCAGCCGGACCTGCCGTACATCGAGATGAACTGGACCACCAGCCCGATCTCCCCGGTCGCGCCCTTCGACTGCGCGGCGCCGAAGAACACCTCGCGGCACAACACCGGCCTGACCGACCTGCCGGCGGTCGAGAAGTCCGAGCTCTGGTACTCCTTCCAAGCGCCCACCCCGTGCCCGCAGTCCTACCTGTCGACACCGACGCAGACCTGCCCGGTGCTCTTCCCGGAACTCGGCACCGGCGGCGTCGGGCCGCACGGCGCCGCCCGCTACGACTTCGACCCGGAGCTGAGGTCGGAGACGAAGTTCCCCGAGTACTACGACGGCGCGGTCTTCTTCGGTGAGTTCACCCGGGACACCCTCAAGGAGGTCCGGCTCGACGCCAAGGGTGACATCCTGAAGATCAACAATGTGCTGAACTGCGGCCAGGCGCCCACCACAGCGGCCAAGCCGTTCCTCTGCGACAACCCGATGGACATGAAGTGGGGCGCCGACGGCAACTTCTACCTGCTGACGTACGGCGACGGGTTCTTCAACGTCAACCCGGACGCGGCGATGCTGAAGTTCAGCTACGTCAAGGGGCTGCGGGCGCCGAGCGCGGTGCTCACCGCGACGCCCACGAACGGCATCGCGCCGCTGACGGTCGCCTTCTCCAGCGAGGGCTCCAAGGACCCGGACCCGGCGGACTCGATCTCGTTCGCCTGGGACTTCGACGGCAACGGCACCACCGACTCGGTCGACCCGAACCCGTCGCACACCTACACCGCCAACGGGGTCTACACCGCCCGGCTGACGGTGACCGACTCGAGCGGCAAGAGCGCGTCGGCGAACACCACCATCACCGTCGGCAACACCGCGCCGACCGTCACGGTCAACACCCCGCTCGAAGGCGGCTTCTTCAGCTGGGGCGACGACATCCCCTGGTCGGTGACCGTCACCGACCCGGAGGACGGGCCGGTCGACTGCGCCAAGGTGGAGGTGACCTTCGTCCTCGGCCACGACCAGCACGGCCACGGCGAGGCCAACCAGTTCGGCTGCTCCGGGGTGCTGCCCACCGAACCGGACGACGCGTCCCACGGCGGCTACATCTACGGCGTGGTCAGCGCGTCGTACACCGACGGCGGCGCGAACGGCCAACCGGCGCTGACCACCGTCGACCAGCAGATCGTCCAGGCGAAGCGGCAAGAGGTCGAGTTCGCCACCGACGAGTCGGGCACCACCGTCGGGACCAGCGCCGACACCGGCGGCGGGCAGCAGCGCGGCAGCCTCGACCCGAACGACTGGATCGCGGTCAACAACACCGTCAACCTGCACGACATGCAGTCGGTGACGCTGCGTACCTCGGGCGGCAGCGCGGCCACCGCCGGGCAGCCCCGGTTCGGCGTCGAGTTCCGGCTCGACTCCCCCACCGGGCCCCTGCTGACCACCGCCACGGTCGCCGCGACCACCGGAAACAACGCCTTCACCAGTACCACCGTGCCGATCACCGACCCGGGCGGCACGCACCGGCTCTACCTCGTGTTCCGCACCGTTCCCGGCGGCCCGACCAGCGGTTTCGGCAACCTCAACTGGGTCGAGTTCACCGGTCAGGGCATCGGCGTCGCTCCGTAGCGCCGTCGTGGTCGCGGGCCGCGCCCGGCGGTCCGCGGCCCTGGGCACCATCACCCGTCATCGCACCGAGAGAGGCAGCAGCAGATGAACGACAGACAGCACGGAATGAGCCGTCGCCGGATCCTCGGCGCCTTCGCCGGCGTCGCCGGCGCGGCCGCCGTCGGGGCCGCCGGCTGGGCGCCCGCCGCCGGAGCCGCCGGCAACGGACTGCTCGTGCCGACCGGCAAGCGCGGCATCATCCTCTACAGCGTCCGGGACCGGATCGGCGCCGCACCGGACGCCACCGGAGTGCCGTACGGCTTCGAGCGGGTGCTCGCCCGGCTCGCCGAGATCGGCTACAAGGAGGTCGAGTTCGCCGGCTACAACCAGCACGTCTCGATCCTGGGCCGGCAGATCACCGCGGCCGAGATCCGCAAGATCCTCGACGACAACGGGCTGCGCGCCAACGGCTCGCACGCCTCCGTCCCGAGCACCATCACCCCGGACAGCCTCGCCGCCTTCGAGCAGCAGCTCGACATCGCCGAGACGCTGGGGATGACCCACATCGGCACCGGCAACGACCCGACCGGCAGCAACTACAAGGCCGACTGGGACGCGGCGGCGGACCGGTGGAACACCCTCGGCCAGTTGGCCGCCGCCCGTGGGCTCAAGCTCTACACGCACAACCACGACGCGGCGTACAACTTCCTGCTCGACAGCGGGCCGCTGGACGCGCTGGGCCGACCCACCCGGTCCTCCGGCGTCCGGAAGCTGGAGTACTTCATCGGCCTCACCGACCCGGAGTACGTCTGGTTCGAGATGGACATCTACTGGGCGCACGTGGCCCAGCACCGGTTCCGCAGCTACACCGACCCGGACGGGGTGACGCAGACCGACGTCTTCGACCCGCTGGCCACGGTGGCGGCCCAGCCGATCCGGTTCCCGCTGTTCCACGCCAAGGACGGCGCGTTCAACCCGAACACCACCAGCGGGTACGAGATGGTGCCGCTCGGCCAGGGCGACATCGACTACGGCACCTTCTTCGCCAACATGGGTGCCAAGGGCTACCACAACCCGATGTGGGAGCAGGACAACGCGCCGGGCGGCAGCGCCGACCCGGGCCGCTCGCTGCGCTTCGCCGAGGT
Source organism: Micromonospora sp. 4G55 (assembly GCF_016803375.1). Classification (NCBI taxonomy): domain Bacteria; kingdom Bacillati; phylum Actinomycetota; class Actinomycetes; order Micromonosporales; family Micromonosporaceae; genus Micromonospora; species Micromonospora sp. 4G55. Next base: position 941 of record NZ_JAEVHN010000023.1, on the reverse strand, counting down.
GAGCTACCAGCACATGTCGGGTCTGCGGGGCTGACGGACCCGAGGTGTCGATCGAGTGGCCGCACCCGGGCGTACCGGGTGCGGCCACTCGCGCCATCGGACGTAACACCGCCGTGGAAGACTCCGGCCGGAGGTGGTGGCGATGGTTCCCGTCCGACCGGAGAACGCGTACCAGGCACGACTGTTGCGGATGCTGCGCGACGACGGCCCGCGGTCGCGGGTGGAGCTGGGCGACGCGGTGGGCCTGTCCCGATCGAGGCTGATCGCGGAGGTGGACCGCCTCGTGGCGCTGGGCCTGGTCGAGACCGCCGGGCCGGCGGCCTCCCGGGGCGGCCGCCGGTCGTCGCTGCTGCGCGTCGCCGGTGCGGTCCGCTTCGCCGGCGTCGTGATCGGCACGGACCGGGCTCACCGTGCCGTCACCGACGGCGAGCTGAACGTGCTGGCCGAGCTCCGCGAGCCGACAGACGTCCGGTCCGGTCCGGGGCCGGTGGTCGCCCGGGCCGGGGAACTCGTCGGCAAGCTTCGGGCCGACCTGGGCCTGGCCCAGCTCACCGGGGTCGGCGTCGGCCTGCCGGGGCCGGTCGCCTTCCGGGAGGGCACCCCGATCGCACCCGGCGCCCTGCCCGGCTGGCACGGGTTCCCGGTGCGGGACACCCTCGGCGCCGAGCTGGGCTGCCCGACGCTGGTCGACAACGACGCCAACGTGATGGCGGTCGGCGAGCAGCACGCCGGGATCGGCCGCACCTTCGACGACTTCCTGTACGTCAAGCTCGGCACCGCGATCGGCTGCGGCCTGGTGCTGCGGGGCGCGCCGCACCGCGGGGCGACGAGCGGCGCCGGCGACATCGCCCACCTGCGGCTCGCCGACGACGGCCCGGGCTGCGCCTGCGGCGAGACGGGGTGCCTGGAGGCGTACTGCGGCGAGGCCGGGCTGTCGGCGC
>NZ_JAEVHN010000022.1:0-26882 GCF_016803375.1 Micromonospora sp. 4G55 | reverse complement strand
GCACCGCCGCCGCCCCGGCCAGCGCCGCCCGCACGACGGCGGCCGCGGTGACGGGCTCGTCGCCCGGCACGTTCACCGGACTGGGCTTCGACGCCTGCACCGCCCCGTCGGCCGAGACCATGCAGGCGTGGCTGGCGGCCTCGCCCTACCGGGCGATCGTCATCTACTTCGGCGGTGTCAACCGCGCGTGCACGCAGCCCAACCTGACCGCCTCGTGGGTCGCCACCCAGCAGGCTGCGGGCTGGCATCTCGTGCCGATCTATCTCGGGCTGCAGTCACCGTGCACGACGTCCACCAAGCGCTATCTCATCGACCCGGCGAACCCGGCGGCGCAGGGACGCGCACAGGCGGACGACGCGGTCGCCCAGGCGAAGGCGCTGGGCCTGGCGCCGGAGAGCGTACTCATCTTCGACATGGAGGCGTACCGGACCGACGACGCGGCCTGCCGCTGGCTTCGACGCCTGCACCGCCCCGTCGGCCGAGACCATGCAGGCGTGGCTGGCGGCCTCGCCCTACCGGGCGATCGTCATCTACTTCGGCGGTGTCAACCGCGCGTGCACGCAGCCCAACCTGACCGCCTCGTGGGTCGCCACCCAGCAGGCTGCGGGCTGGCATCTCGTGCCGATCTATCTCGGGCTGCAGTCACCGTGCACGACGTCCACCAAGCGCTATCTCATCGACCCGGCGAACCCGGCGGCGCAGGGACGCGCACAGGCGGACGACGCGGTCGCCCAGGCGAAGGCGCTGGGCCTGGCGCCGGAGAGCGTACTCATCTTCGACATGGAGGCGTACCGGACCGACGACGCGGCCTGCCGCTCCGCGGTGCTCGCGTTCATGAGCGCCTGGACGGCACGGCTGCACGACCTCGGCTACCTCTCCGGCTTCTACGGCAGCATGGCCTCAGGCGTCGCCGACCAGGTCGCGGCCTACAACACCCCCGGCTACGTCCGGCCCGACTACCTGGACTTCGCCCGCTGGGACGGCGCCGCCACCGTGTCCGACCCGGCGATCCCCAGCTCGTACTGGTCTCCCCAGCGGCGGATGAAGCAGTACCGAGGCGACCACAACGAGACGTGGGGCGGGGTGACGATCAACATCGACAACGATTACCTGGACGTCGCTCCCATTCCGGCGACCTCCTTCGGAGACTTCAACGGCAACGGCTGGTCCGACCTGCTGAGCCGCCAGCCCTCCACGGGCAACCTGTATCTCTACCCCGGCAACGGGACGTCCCTCGGCATCCGGACGACCATCAGCACGGGATGGAACGGCATGGATGTCATCATCCGGACGGACTTCACCGGGGACGGTCACGGAGACGTCATCGCCCGCGACAAGGCGACCGGCTACCTGTGGGTGTATCCGCACACGCCGTCGGGGTGGGGCAGTCGGATCCGCCTCGGTACCGGCTGGAACTCCATGCGCGAGATCACCCCGGCCAACGACCTCAACCGGGACGGCTACCGGGACGTGCTCGCCGTGCAGACCTCCACCGGATACCTGTACCTGTACCCGGGCCGCGGCACGTCGCTCGGTGCACGGACGAGCCTCGGAACCGGCTGGAACACCATGGACGAACTCACCGGAGTCGGCGACTTCAACCGCGACGGCTACCAGGACCTCATCGCCCGGCAGAAGTCCACCGGCAACCTCTTCCTCTACCCGGGACGAGCCGGCGGCCTCGGTACGAAGCTGCAGGTCGGCACCGCGTGGAACAGCATGCGTGACCTCGTCGGTGTCGGTGACTTCAACCGCGACGGCTACCCGGATCTGCTCGCCATCGAAAAGTCCACGAGCTACCTGTATTTCTACCGCGGTCAGGGCACGAGCTTCGCCGCCAGAATCCGGCTCGGTGTGAGCTGGGGCGGGATGCAACCCCTGCTGTGAAGTAAGGCCGTCCGAGCGGCGGCGTCGAGGCGTCGGCGCCGGACGCCGCGAGCCCGTCGGCGCGCAGACCGGCGGGCCCGACCTGCCCACAGGCGAGCCCAAGCGTTTTCGACCTCTGTGTCCTGTTCTCCCACTCAGAACCCCGGCGCTTTCAACCCGAGCATTCTGTTCAGCCACTCAAAGGTTCGGGGGTCCTATTTTGTGCGTCTATGACCCTGAATTCGAATATGCAGATAGCGGTACATCCACGGACCGTTTGATTGGGCAACCAGGACATATCCCCTGTCAGCGGACTCGTAACCTCGACCGGTGCCCTTTCTCGTGTCTTTCGATGGACTCCCCCGCCGCCCGCAGTTCGCTTCGCCAACCCTCCCGTCCGGACCCGTTCGACCGTGTTCGTCGATGTCACCGGGACCCGCCGCCGACGGATCGGACGGGCGGGAGTGCTGGTCGCCCTCGCGTCGCTGACGTACCTGCCGATGGCCGGGAGCGGCCTGCTGCCCGGTCCGCCGGCGCCGGCGCATCCCGAACCGCTCACCGTCGGCGGCATTCTGCTCGAACGCAGCGGACGCCCGCCGGCCAGCACGCCATCGCCACTCGACGCCGCGTCCCCACAGCCGGGCCGACAGGCCTGCGGACACGGTGGACCGGCCACCGCGTCCAGCCCTCCAGACGCCGGAGCCCAAAGAGCCGGACCTGCGAGCCCAGCCGCTCGATCCCGCACCCCACCGGCCCGAGTCCGACGCGCCGTCGACCGCCGAAAGCAGCGAACCGGCACCGGCCACGACCTCGCCTGCCCTGCCCGTTCCCGGCCCGGAGCCGGTCAGATGGCCGTTCTGAGCCGCCCTCGCGCCAGTGGCCCACCCGGGCGGCGCAGGTCCGGCTTTCGAGGCGGCGGTCAACCGGCTGCGACGCCTGCCCCGGCCGTGGGCAGACCAGGTCCTCGACCACACCGCCGAACTACTGGCCGAGGAACTCGGCCCGCCCGGGTCTGTCCACTGGCCGCTCCCGGTGCCGCCCGGAGCGGGGCTCGCGCCGTGGGCACGGGCGGACCCGAGCCTGCTCGCCTTCCTCTCCCGGCGCGACCATGCGCGACCGGTGGCGACGCCCAGTGATCCGGAGGAGACGACGCGTCGGCTGCTGTTGATCACGCACCTGGCCCTCGTGGCGCAGGTCGGGGTCGGCGCCTTCCTCGACGTGGCCCTGGTCGGCGCCGGCCGGTCCGCCCGGCCGCCGTCCCGACTGGTCCCGCACTGCCGGCTCGGACGCTGACCGAAGACCCGTCCCGGTCACGTCACTTCACCGTGGAGCCTCCGGTCCTGTTCCTCAAGCGCTCTGCACGATGCGGTTCTCCCACGCCCACGCGGCAATCTCGACCCGGTTGCGGGCGTCCAGCTTGGTCTGGATCCCGGAGACGTGGCGACGTCCCTCGCCGGACGACTGCGGAGCCCTGACCGGACACGAGGCCGGCCAGGGCTCCGCAGGGAAGCGGAGCGCCCTGCCGGTCTCCGCCGGACCGGACTACGCGATGCCCGGCGCCGAGTCCTCCCGGCGGCCCGGTCGCAACGGGCACCATCGTCGACCGACTCGCCTTTCGCGCCGACCATCCACAGTCGATCTGCTATTCCATCAAGTCGGTTTGATGTATCATGGTGATCATGGCGCTGTCGAGTCAAGCTCCCCCGGCGTTCGTGCGCTTGGCCGCCCATCCGCTGCGGTGGCGGCTGCTGACCGAGCTCGCCAACAGCGACTACCGCGTCCGGGAACTCGTGGCGCTGGTAGGCGAGCCTCAGAACCTGGTCTCCTACCATCTGCGGCTGCTGCGTGACGGCGGGCTGGTCACGGCCACGCGCAGCAGCTTCGACGGCCGCGACAGCTACTACCACCTGGATCTGGACCGCTGCACAAATGCGCTGGCCGACACCGGCGCCGCGCTACACCCGGCGCTGCGCCGGGAGCCCGCACCGCACCCACCGGTGGACCTGCGGCGCCCGCCCGGCGTCGGAGTGCTGTTCGTCTGCACAGGCAACAGCGCCCGCTCACCGATCGCCGAGGCCCTGCTACGCCACCGCACCGGCGGCCAGGTCGAGGTGGCCAGCGCCGGCAGTCAGCCCAAGCCCCGCCATCATCCCAACGCCATCCGGGTCCTACATGAGGAGTTCGGCATCGACATCACCGGCCAGCACCCCCGGCACTTGGACACGGTGACCGGCAGCCGGTTCGACTACGTGATCAGCCTGTGCGACAAGGCCCGCGAGGCCTGCCCCGACTTTCCGGACCATCCCCGGCGGGTGCACTGGAGCATCCCCGACCCCGCCACGGCCGGCAGCACCGATCAGACCAGCTACCCCGCCTTCCAGCACATCACGACCGACATCGACACCCGCGTCAGGCACCTGCTGGCCGTGCTCACCGCCAGCCACTCTTGAAGGAGATTCAGTCGTGACAGCATCCGACCAGTACGCCAACGTCCGTTACCTCGTTGATGACGTCCAGACGGCCGTCGACTTCTACACCACCCATCTCGGCTTCACCCTCAACACCAGCGCCGCGCCCGCCTTCGCTGACGTGCTGCGCGGCCCGCTACGGCTACTGCTGTCCGGGCCAGCCAGTTCCGGCGCCCGAGCCACTCCCCAGGACGCCACCAGCCCGGGCCGCAACCGCATCCACCTCACTGTGGACGACCTGAACGCTGAGATCGACCGACTCCGTGGCGCGGGGCTGTCGTTCCGCAGCGAGCCGGTCTCCGGGCCCGGCGGGCGGCAGATCCTGCTCGCCGACCCCGCCGGCAACCTGATCGAGTTGTTCCAACCCGCCCACACGTCCACCACGCCAACCACCTGACCACAGCCCGCCGTGAAGAGATCCGCCGGCCTTCGTGCCGGTGTGCGGAGGCTCAGTCAGCCAGCGCGGCGGGCGCGGGCCAGACCCAGCCCGCCGAGGGCCATGGCGATCAGGCCCACCACCACGGCCACGAAGCCGCCGACAATTCCGCCACCGGTACCGGGACCACCATCGGCGCCAGCCACCACCAGCCCGCCGATCACCACGGCGGCCAACCCCGCCGCCAGGGCCACGATGGCCACCCTCTTCCCGGTGCCGATACGACCGGCGGAGCGGGCCAGCGCCAGCCCACCGATGACCACGCCGACCAGCCCGAGCAGCGCGGCCACCAGGGACCAGAGACGCCCGGCGGTCAGGGTGTAGGAACTGACGGCGACCGGCTGGACCAGAGCGTGCGCGGCCGACGGTGTGGCAGGCCCGAAATCTCCGAACATGGCGGCTTCGGCGGCGGCAAGCAGGTGACGGACGGACATGAGGTGCTCCTTCTCCTCTGACGACTGGACGTCGCCTGATCCTGTCCGCTGGACCCACCGCCGGTCGTCGTGCGGGCGCAGACAGTTCGCGCTGCCGCCGATGCCGTAGCCGGCTGCCGCGGCTGCCGCAGGCGCCGCGAAGGTACTGCGGGCGCGGTATACCGCCACTCGTCCGCGAGCGGGATTCCCTCGCACCGGCGTCCGGTTAGGGTGCGCGCATGGACAGAGGACGGTTCGGTGTCCCGGCCGGGGTCCGAGACTGGGCGATTGCCGTCGGCGTGACGGCGGCGCTGCTGGCCGCCGGGCTGTCCGAGCAGCAGTCCGCCACGAACGTCGACCTGCTCGGCTACACGTTGTTGGCGGCGGGTGGGGTGGCGCTCGCGGCGCGTCGCCGGGCTCCGGTTCCCGTGCTGGCCGTGACCGGGTTGTGCGCGGTGGGTTACCAGGCGGCCGGTTTCGACGTGCCTGCCGTCGCGTACCTCTTCGCGGTGTACGCAGCCGTGCGGGCGGGGCACCGCATCGTCACGGTGGCGGCGAGCGTGACCCTGCTGGCCGCTCTCCCCCTGGCGGCCCTGGCTTCGGGCCTGCACGACACGGGCGAGGCGTTCGCGCAGGCCCGAGGCGCCCTCGAAATCGCCTGGCTGATCGCTGCCGGCGCCGCCGGGGAGGCGCTGCGGCAGGCCGAGCGGCGGGCGGACGAAGCCGAGCGCACCCGGGAGGAGACCGCACGGCGTCGCGCCGATGAGGAGCGGCTGCACATCGCGCGGGAGCTGCACGATTCGCTCACCCACCAGATCTCGGTCATCAAGGTGCAGGCCGAAGTCGCCGTCCACGTGGCCCGCAAGCGGGGTGAACCGGTGCCGGAGGCCCTGCTGGCGATCCGCGAGGCCGGTCGTGAGGCGGCCCGGGAGCTGCGAGCGACCCTGGAGGCGCTGCGCGACGACGACACCACCCCGCCACACGGGCTCGACCACATCCCGGAGCTGGTGGAGCGGGCTGGCAGGACCGGCCTGGAGGCGACGCTGACGATCGAGGGACAGCGGCACGACGTGCCGGCCGCGGTGGGCCGGACCGCCTACCGGATCGTTCAGGAGTCGCTCACCAACATCACCCGTCACGCCGCCGCGGCTACCGCGTCGGTCCGGATCGACTGCCGACCCGACGTGCTCGCCATCCAGGTCGACGACGACGGCAAGGCCACGCCGGACAGTGCGCCGATGCCCGGCGTCGGGCTGCTCGGGATGCGCGAACGGGTCACCGCCCTCGGCGGTCGCCTGCGCGCGGAGCCGCGCAGCGAGGGGGGCTTCACCGTCCAGGCCGAACTCCCCGTGGACCAGACATCATGATCCGTGTCCTGCTGGTCGACGACCAGCCGCTCATTCGCAGCGGATTCCGCGCGCTCCTCGACCTCGAGGACGACATCGAGGTGGTGGCCGAGGCCGCCGACGGGAGCGAGTGCCTGGCGCTGGCCCGGGAACACCTGCCCGACATCGCGCTCATCGACATTCAGATGCCGGTCATCGACGGCATCGAGGCGACCCGGCGCATCGCCGCGGACCCGACCCTCGCCCGGGTGCACGTCGTCATCCTGACCAACTACGGCTTGGACGAATACGTCTTCAACGCGCTGCGCGCCGGCGCGGCCGGATTCCTCGTCAAGGACATCCAACCGGAAGACTTCCTCCATTCCGTACGCGTCGCCGCGCGCGGCGACGCGCTGCTCGCACCGTCGATCACCCGCCGGCTGATCAACCGGTACGTCAACCAGCCGCTGCACACCGCCGCCGGCACCGGGCTCGACGAGCTGACCGGCCGCGAACGCGAGGCCGTCGCCCTGGTCGCCCAGGGCCTGTCCAACGACCAGATCGCCGACCGCATGGTGATCAGCCCGCTGACCGCGAAAACCCACATCAACCGAGCCATGACCAAGCTCCACGCCCGCGACCGCGCCCAGCTCGTGGTCCTCGCCTATGAATCCGGCCTGGCAGTCCCGCGCAGCTCCTGAAGTCCACGGTGCGGGTGCAGGCCTGCCCCGCAGGGGATCAGGAGACCGCGGCCTGCACCAGTTCGACGACCTTCTTCTCTACCGCGGGGCTCCACTTCTGCAGTGCGTACGCCACCGGCCACAGGTCTCCGTCGTCGAGGTTGGCCGTGTCCTGGAAGCCCAGGGTCGAGTACCGGTAGTTGAACTTGCCCGAGTCCTGGAAGAAGACGACAACCTTGCCGTCCTCGTTCACGTAGGCGGGCATCCCGTACCACGTCTTCGGCGACAGCTCCGGGGCGGCAGCCGTCACCGTCACATGCACCCGCTCGGCGAGCGCACGATCTTCCGGCGCCATCTGCGCGATCCTGTCGAGGAGCGCTTGCAGCCCGTCGGCCTTCTTGGTCCCCTTCTTGCCCTCGGCGCGCAGCTCGGCGGCGCGCTCCTTCATCGCGGCACGCTCCTCGGGGCTGAAGCCGTCGGACACGGTGGTGGAATTCTTCGCGGACACTCTCGGGCTCCCCTTTGCCTTGTAGGTTCGGCGTGATGCCGGCTACCTGGCAAAAGGCTAGGGCCCGACGGCAGCCTGCCGCTTCTCGATTCCTGATCAGATGGCCGGCCCGGACGAGGCGTTCGAGTAGGGTTGCACAGTCATGGCCACGACCGCCGACGTCCGTCACGAACTAGCCAGCCTCGCCGACCCGCTGCGGGCGGAGGCATCGAGCCGGTTCCTGCAGATGACTCCAGGCGGGTACGGCGAGGGCGACACGGCCATCGGCGTCTCCGTGCCGGAACAGCGCAGGGTGGCCGCCCGCTACTGGCGCGACCTCTCCCTGGCCGAGACGGCGAAGCTGCTGACCAGCAGCGTGCACGAGGAGCGGCTGACGTCGCTGTTCATCCTGGTGCGAAAGTTCACCAAGGGCGACGACGAGGAACGGGGCGAGATCTTCAGCATCGTCCTGGCCAACACCGGTCACCTCAACAACTGGGACCTGGTGGACTCATCCGCTCCGTACATCGTCGGCCCCTGGCTGATCGACAAGGATCGGAGCGTCCTGGATCGGTTGGCCGAGTCGAGCCTGGTGTGGGACCGGCGCATCGCCATCATGGCAACTTTCGCCTTCATCAAGGCCGGCGACTTCCATTGGACCTTCCGCCTCAGTGAACGGCTCCTGCGCGACCCGCACGACCTCGTCCAGAAGGCGGTGGGCTGGATGCTGCGCGAGGTGGGCAACCGTGACAGAGCAGCGGAAGAGAAGTTTCTGGCCCGACGGTACCGGGTCATGCCGCGGGTCATGCTGCGGTACGCGATCGAGAAGTTCGAACCGCAGCGACGTCGGGAGTATCTGTCCAGCGTTGTCTAGATAGTTGATGCCCGCCACTTTGTGGTGGTTCGTCACCAACGCACCAACCGGGATATGCCCACTATCCCGGACAGTCTTGCGAAACGGCACAAGATGGTCGAAAGAGCGCAGCGCGTCCAAAGGCCGGAATCCTCGCCGCGTTTCTGCAACCGGCCTGCGCCTGCTTTGTCAGCAGTTACCGTGCTTTAACATGACCGTCGTTCGCATCAGTGCCGTGGTGCTCAGCGCCCTACTGACCACGCCCGGCGCGGCAGTCGGGTCCTCGACGTCGGCGGCGTCCGCGCCGTACGTGCCCTGCCCGACCGTGAGGCCGCCGGTGCCCCCACCCGCCGCACCGTCGCCGCCACCGGTCGGTCCCGCCGACCTGGCCGTCGGCGGTGAGACGCTGGCGACGGCGGGGCTGGCCATCCCCGCGGGCGCGTCGATGGCGCCGTCGGTCACCGCCACCTCGTGGGTCGTGGCCGACCTCGACAGTGGCGCGGTGCTGGGTGGATGCGGCCCGCACGAACACCGCACGCCGGCCAGCGTGCAGAAGATGCTGCTGGCCGCGGCCCTGATGCCGCACCTCGACCCGGCACAGGTGGTCGAGGTGACCCGGGCGGATCTGCGGGATCTCGATCCGGCCAGTTCGGTGATGGGGGTGGTCGAGGGCGGCCGTTACTCGGTCGAGAGCCTGTGGCTGGGGCTACTCCTCAAATCAGGAAACGACGCGGCCAACGTGCTGGCCCGCGCCGGCGGCGGCACCGCCGGGCGGCAGGGCGGCGTGCAGGCGATGAACGACGAGGCACACCGGCTGGGCGCAAACCAGACCCACGCGGCGACACCATCCGGCCTGGACGGCCCCGGTCAGTACACCAGCGCGTACGACCTGGCGCTGATCGCGCGCGCCACCTACGCCCGCGCAGACTTCCGGCGATACATCGCTACCCGAGTGGCGGAGATACCGGCAAATCCGGGAACGCCAGGCTTCTCCATCACCCACGACAACACGCTGCTGGACCACTACCCGGGGACGCTCGGCGGGAAGACGGGCTTCACCGACCTGGCGCGACAGACATACGTGGGGGTGGCCGAACGTAACGGCCGGCGGCTCGCCGTGACCCTGCTCGGCGCGGAGACCGCGCCACTGGGGAGCCTGGGCGAGGCGGCGGCCCTGCTGGACTGGGGCTTCGCTCTCCCGCCAGACGCGTCGGTCGGCCGCCTGGTCACCCCCGATGAGAAGAAGCAGGACCGTCCCATCACCGAGGTCAGAAGCGAGCGCCACGGTCAGGCTGAGGCAGGACCATCGTTCTCGTTGACGGCCATCCTCGGCCTCGGCGCCGCCGTCGTACTGGCCGTCCTCCTCCTGGCGGCTTCCTGGCGACAGAGGGCCGCGCGCCGGGCGGCCAACCCGTAGGTCGCCGACGACCAACGGGGCGGTAGGTCGAGCGGCCGGATCTCGCCGGTCTGGTCGATGCCCGGCTCGCTTTCACCAACGGTGGAGCGCGGCGGCCAACTGGGCCAGGGCGACATGGGCGGCGTCGAAGAGGGCCAGTTTCCGCGGGAAGTTGTGGATGAGTCCCTGGTACCGCGATGCGGTGACGGGAACGCCGGCCGCCAGCAGCCCGGCCCCGTACCGTTCACCCTCGACGGACAACAGGTCGAGCTCGGCGGTGATGACCACGGCGGGGGGCAGGCCGGTGAGGTCGGCCCGCAGTGGATCCAGATCCGGCTGGGTACGGTCCACGCCGGGTGAGGCATACGCGTCCCAGAAGAACCGCATCTCCTCCCGGTCCAGGCCGTACTCGTCCAGTGCCGGATAGTCGGCCGCAGGGTCGATGACCGGGCAGATGAGGATCTGGCCCGCAAGACGGGTCCCCGCATCCCGGGCGCGCCGAGCGGTCACCGCCGCAAGGTGCCCTCCCGCGGAGTCACCGGCCACCGCGATCCGGCCCGGGTCGAGGCCGTGCCGAGCCGCTCCGGGCCCGCGCAGCCAGGTGAGCGCTCGCGCCATGTCGTCCACCGCGGCCGGGTAGGGATACTCGGGGGCGAGCCGGTAGTCCACGGAGAGCACCGCCCAGCCGGACGCGGCCGCCAGGTGCCGGCACAGCCCGTCGTGGGTGTCCACGCTGCCCATCACCCAGCCCCCACCGTGCGCATAGAGGACCACCGGCAGCGCATCGTGATCGCCGTCGCGGTAGAGCCGGGCGGCCACGCCGCCGGCGTCGACGCTCACCACGGACCGGATCGCGGGTCCGCCGCCCACCTCGGCCGGAGTCGCCTCGACCATGCTGAGCCGTGCCGCCGGCAGGGTCGCCCGGGTGAGCGGGACACGCTGCTGGACCTGCATCGCCGCCCGCGCCTGCGGGTGGAGCCGGCTGGAGTCCACCCGCTCATTATCGCCTGCTCGACGGAGGTCAACGTTGCCGGTCCGGCGGTGACGGATCGGCGGAGAGGCGAATACGGTGTGGACCGTGGATGAGCTTCTACCGGCACTGCCAGAGGACTGGGAGCGCTGCCTCGCGGTGGCCGCACACCCCGACGACATCGAGTACGGCGCAGCCTCGGCGATCGCCCGCTGGACCGCACAGGGCAAGCAGGTCACCTATTTGCTGGCCACCCGGGGCGACGCAGGAATCGACGCAATGCACCCGGACCAGGCCGCCCCGTTGCGCGAGGAGGAGCAGCGCGCCGGGGCCCGGGAGGTCGGCGTGGATGTCGTGGAGTTCCTCGACCACCGCGACGGGGTCGTCGAGTACGGTCCGGACCTGCGCCGCGACATCGTACGGGCGATCCGTCGGCACCGGCCCGAGGTCATCGTCTCGGGCGCCTTCACCGTCCGGATGACGGGCGGCATCACCAACCAGGCCGACCACCGAGCGGTGGGGCTGGCCACGCTGGATGCCGCCCGCGACGCGGGCAACCGGTGGATCTTCCCAGAACTGGTGGACGAGGGGCTACCGCCCTGGGGCGGCGTGCGCTACGTCTGCTTCGCCGGCGCCGAGCGCCCCACCCACGGCGTGGACGTCACCGGCGAGCCGCTGCAGCGCGGTATCGCCTCGCTGGCCGCGCACGCCGAGTACACCAATGGCCTGGGCGTGGCCGGCCCCGAACCCGGACCGCTTCTCACCTGGGCCGCCCGTCAGGGCGGGCCGGCGCTGGGCGTGGAGGCGGCGGTCCTGTTCGACGTGCACGCCCTCACCTTCGAGGGTCCGCCACCCTGGCTGTGAGCCGCACAAGCGCCCATGATTCGCACTCCGAGCCGCGCCACAAAAGGACTTGCCGCTTCACGGCAGATCCACCGGCCCGTACCGGGTCCGGGCGGCCCCGGTGCTCAGCGCCCAGTAGCGGTCGCCGAACGACCAGTGCCACCATTCGGTCGGGTAGTTGACCATGCCGGCAGACGACAGCGCCTGGCCCAGGATGTCGCGATTGGTGCGGGCCTGCGGGGAGATGTGGGGTGATCCCGTGAAGCAGGCGTTGGCGCTGTCCACCGGGCTGGCGTTGACGATCGTGCCCAGGTCCAGTTCGGTCCCATCGGCCGTACAGAGGGTGAGGTCGACCGTCCCGCCGGTACTGTGCGGAGCCACCTCGGGCGGCGAGATGTACTTGCTGGCCTCCACGTGCCGGCGCGCCGAGTCCCACTCCGGGTACCTGCGGCGCAGTTCGTCCTGGTAACTCTCGAAGTAGGTCGTCTGCAGGCTGAGCGGCCGGTACCCCTCGATGACCAGCAGCCGCAGCCCTCCGGGCAGGGTCCGCTGGGCGGCGAGCAGGCGCTGCACCGTCGCCTCGCGCAGGTGCGCGTACGCGCCGGCCTCGTCGGCCAGCCGGTCGTCCACCCGAAGGTCCGCGACCTGGCGTACGTCGACCAGGGCCTCCCCGTTGTCGCCGAGCGGGATGGCCGAGATTCGCCGATCAGACAGCAGGATCATGACCGGTACCGCCCAGCGGCGTCGATGATCGCGCTGGCCACGGCCGTGGCCGCCTGGGGCCGGCCGTGTCGACGGGCGGCGTTGGCCAGCTCCTGGCGTCGTTCCGGGTGGTCGAGCAGCACCATGATCTCCTCGTAGAGGCGGTTGGCGGAGGCGTCGGGGCCGGCGAGCATGCGGGAGGCACCGGCCTCGGCGAGGTGCCGTGCGGTCCGCCGCTGTTCGTCGCCGCCGGTGGGGACGAGCGGGATGAAGACGCATGCCTTGCCGAGGGCGGTGAGTTCGGCGACGGTGCCGGCGCCGCTGCGCGCGACGACGATGTCCGCCGCGCTCAGGACGTCGGGCAGCTCGCCGTGAACGTAGTCGACGACCCGGTACCTGCTACGCAGGTGTTCCGGGAGGGCGGCCGCGACCTGCCGCATCCGGTCGAGGGAGTGGTCGCCGCACTGGTGCAGCACCTGACATCTCCGCAGGAGTCCGGGGAGGATGTCGGCGATCAGGTTGTTGACCTGGACGGCGCCCTGGGCGCCGCCGGTGACGTACACCAGCGACAGGCGCGGATCCAGGTGGTACGCGGCGAGCGCCCGGTCGCGGTTGCCCGTGAGGATCTCGGGCCGGATCGGGTTGCCGGTGACCACCGCGCGAGTTCTCGCTCGGGCGGGCAGATGCTCGATGGAGGACTCGTGGCTCAGCAGGACTCGGTCGGCGAGGCGGGCGAGGATCCGGTTCGCCAGCCCGAGCGCGAGGATCTGCTCGTGCATGACCAGCGGGCGGCGGGTGATCCAGGCGGCGATCCCGATCGGGACGGAGACGTATCCGCCGGTGGAGAAGACCACCTCGGGCCGGGTGCGCACCACGACCATGATGGCCTGGAAGACGCCGACCGGCACGCGGAAGGCGTCGGCGACGTTGCGGCCCCACTCGTGCAGGTTCGGCGAGCGGCGCAGTTTTCCGGTGGTGATCGCCGTGAAGGGAATGCCCTCCCGCCGGGCGATCCTGGCCTCCAGTCCGTGGGCGACGCCCACCCAGCGAACGTCCGGTGCGGTGCCGGCGGCCGCCAGCCGGTCGCGGAGCGTACGGATCGTGGTCAGCGCCGGGTAGGTGTGCCCGCCCGTTCCGCCGCCCGTGACGATCATGCGGAGACCACGGAGATGTTCCGCGGTGTAGACGGCCATCAGCAGGGACTCGGGCAGGGGGCGGCGGTGTCGCGTCGGTGCAGTGCGCCCTGGATGAGGATGTCGAGCAGTGCCGGGTAGCCGACGCCGGCCCGCTGCCAGATCTGCGGGTACTGGGAGGCGGCGGTGAATCCGGGGAAGGTGTTGACCTCGTTGATCACCGGCTCCCGGTGGTCTCCGGTCCACCCTGTGCCGTGGTCGGCGTCCGGATCCGGGAGGAAGAAGTCGACGCGGAGCAGCCCACGGCAGCCGAGCGCGTGGAACGCCTGCACGGCCCGGTCCTGCAGCAGTCGGGCGGTGCCGGGGTCGAGTCGGGCCGGAATGTGGAAGACGGCACCGCCGTCGTACTTGGCGTCGTAGTCGAAGAAGGCAGCGTTCGCCACCCGAATCTCCAGCGGCGGCCCGGCCTCGACGCGACCGTCGGGGTGCTGGAGGACGCGACGTCGATCTCGCGCCCGCGCACGGCGCGTTCGACGAGAACCTTCGCGTCGCTCTCGCGCGCGAGCCGCAGGGCGGCGGGCAGTTGCGCCCATTGTTCGACCTTGGAGACTCCCAGGCTGGAACCGCCCGGGCCGGTTTGACGAAGACGGGCAGCCCCAGCCGCTCCTGATCCCGCGACGACAGCTCCTCGTCGGGCCGCAGCGTCACCCCGTCGGCCACGCGCAGGCCGTCGGCGGCGAGGAGTCTCTTCGTGACCGGCTTGTCCATCCCCGCGGCGCTGGCGAAGACACCATTTCCGACGAACGCGACGCCGAGCCACTCCAGCATCGACTGGACGGTGCCGTCCTCACCGTACGGGCCGTGCAGCGCCGGGAACACCACGTCCTGGTCGCCGAGGGTCCGCAGCGCCTGCGCGAACGTGGCCCGGTCGCCGTTCACCCGCCACTGGCCGTCCCGCTCGATCAGCACCTCGGTCACCTGGTAGGCGGCGGGGTCGAGGTGGGCGAGGATGCTCTCCGCCGAGCGCCGGGAGACGTCGTGCTCCCCGCTGCGCCCACCGAACAGCACCGCCAGACGAACAGTCATGATGTTGCCGCTTCCCGGGGTAGGTGTACGCGCGCCACTCGCGCGCCGATTCCGGTCAAGACTTCGTGCGGGTTGGTGCCGGCCCACCGCGCCCACTCGGCGGCCGTCGGCTCGGCCGGGTCGGGCGAGCCGGGCTCGGCGCCGGGACCGAAGACGACCACCGGATCGCCGAGCGCCACCGGCAGGTCGCCCACATCGACGACGCACTGATCCATGGCGATGCGCCCGACGATCGGGCAGCGCCGACCGGCGAGCCAGACCCACGCGCGGCCCTCGGCGGTGCGCGACAGGCCGTCGGCGTACCCGAGCGGCAGCAGGGCGAGCGTGGTCGGCCGATCGGTCACATGATCGGGGCCGTAGGACACGCCGGTACCGGCGGGCACGCGCTTCAGGTTGATCACCCTTGACCGCAGGGTCATGGCGGGTCGCAGGCCGTGACGGCGGGAGCCGGTCGCGCCGAACGGGTCGACGCCGTACATGGCCAGGCCGATCCGGCAGAGATCGAACCGGGTCTGCGGGGCGGCCAGTGCCGCCGCCGAGTTCGCCAGATGCACCACGTCGGGGTCGAGCCCGGTTTCCCGAGCGATCCGCAGCGCCTCCTGGAACGTCGACAGCTGCCGGACGATGCTCGGGCAGCCCGGCACGTCGGCGTTCGTCAGGTGGGACCACACCCCGCGTACCCGGACGCTGCCCTCCGCCTCGTGCTTGCGAGCCCAGGCGACCAGCTCGGGCCATTCGTCGCCGCCGGCACCGTTGCGTGACAGACCGACGTCCGCCTTGAGCTGGACCGCGGCGGGCACACCGAGATCCGTGGCCGCGGCGGCGATCGCGCGCAGGTGGGTCAGGGTCGACACCGCGATGTCGACGCCCGCGGCGATCAGGCGGGTGAAGTCCTCGTCCGGCCGGTGCAGCCAGCTCAGGACGGGTGCGTCGATGCCCGCCGATCGCAGCGTCACCGCCTCCGTCGCCGAGGTCACGCCCAGCCAGGCGGCGCCGGCGCCCACCGCAGCCCGCGCCACCGGCACCGCGCCGTGCCCGAACCCGTCGGCCTTCACCACGGCCATCAGCCCGGTACGTGCGATCGCCGCGATCGTCCGGATGTTCTCCGCGATCGCCGCGAGGTCGATCACGGCCTCGGCCAGCCGGACGCTCTCGTTTATCGCACCGGTCCCCGCGCGCCGACCACGCGTACCCGGCGTCACCCGGCAGCCTCGGGTTCGACGGGCGGTTCATCCGGCGGTTCGGCGGCCCCGTGCCCGCCGACAGCGGCGGCCCGGCGCACCGCGAGCGTCTCCCGGATCCGCCGCCGGACCGCCCGCCGCTGTTGCTCGTCGCGGCGGCCTGGATGTGCTGGTTCGAAGATCATGTCCGGCCCCTGACTGACATGACTGGCACGGTAGGCAGCCGGTGGTGAAGAACCTTTGAAGAAGCCGTGGGCCAGCTGTACGGATATCCCGCTCGCCGTTCTCCGGGGCCCGCCCACATCAGTTCTTCACGGGTTTCGGGTTTACTTGACCCCCGCCACCACCAGGCAGAATGGGGAAACATGAGCGCGCGGATCCTGGTCGCCGAGGACGACCCCAAGCAGGCCAACCTGGTACGGGTCTATCTCGAACGCGAGGGGCACAGCGTGCTGCTGGTCGGCGACGGGCGGACCGCGCTGGACCAGTGCCGGGCCCGCCGGCCGGACCTGGTGGTCCTCGACGTGATGATGCCGGTCGTCGACGGCCTCGACGTGTGCCGGATCCTGCGCGCCGAATCGGACATCCCGATCCTGCTGCTGACCGCCCGCACCACCGAGGAGGACATGCTCCTGGGCCTGGACCTCGGTGCCGACGACTACCTCACCAAGCCGTACAGCCCGCGGGAGCTGGCCGCCCGGGTACGGGCGCTGCTGCGCCGGGCCCGGGTGGTGAGCGCCGACAACCGGGCGGTGCTACGCGTCGGCGACCTCGAGGTGGATGCCGGCCGGTTCGAGGTACGCGTCGGCGGGCGGCCGGTCGCCCTGACGGCCAAGGAGTTCGGCATCCTCGAGGTGCTCGCCGGCGAGCCCGGGCGGGTGTTCACCCGGGCGCAGATCATCGACCGGGCCTTCGGATTCGATCATTTCGTGCTCGAACGCACCGTCGACGCGCACGTGATGAACCTCCGCCGCAAGATCGAGGAAGACGTTGCCGAGCCGCGGTACGTGCACACCGTCTACGGCCGTGGCTACCGGCTCGCCGAACCGGAGCCGGAACTGGCGGCGGCGCCGACGCCTGAGGGCACGCCCGGAGCCAGCCGGTGAGTTTTCGGCTCCGGGTGCTCTGGCTGGTCGTCCTCGTCGCGGTGAGCGCGACCGCGGCGACCGCGTGGCTGACCCTGCGGCAGGCCTCGCAACAGATCAGCGACTCGGCCACCACCGACCGGGCGCAGCTCGACCAGGTCGTCGCCCGACTCAGGACGTACGGCAGCCTGCACGGCACCTGGGAGGGCGTGCCCGACCTGGTGCGGGACCTGCGCGCCCAGACCGGTCAGCGGATCCACCTGGTCGCCGACACGGGCCAGGTGATCGTGGACACGGACACCCAGGAGAACCGCACCGCCCGGCCGCTCGGCACGATGGTCGGGTTCGTCGACCCGCGGCCGGTATTGAATCTGGCCGCACTGCCAGCGGAGCCGGCAGGCCGGGAGAAAGGCACGGTCGCCGCGATCGCCGCCTACCGTACCGGCGTGCGGTTCGCGGCCTGCCTGACGCGGGAATCCGTCCCTGTCGTCGCTTCACCCACCGGCACGGGAGTTCCGCAGTTCGACGCCGACCTGAGCAAGGCCGACGGGCGCGGTCGCCGGGGTGTCAACGAGATCGTCGACGGCTGTCGCGACGTCGCGGCCGAGCCGGGCCGGGACCTGGTGGACGCTGCGCGGGTGCAGGTCTGTGGCACCTCGACGGTGCAACCACTGGATTCCTGCCTGGCCCAGGCCTTCACCAACGAGATCAGTGACGTCGCGCCGATACCCGCCCGGGTCTACCTCGGCGCTCGCGGCGATCCGGCGTCCGTGTTGACCGCCGGTCCACTGCTCGCCGCGGCAGCGGGCGTTGCGACGGTCGCGGTCATCGGCACGATGCTGCTGAGCCGGCGGGTGCTGCGCCCCATCGACACGCTCACCGCGGCCGCTCAGCGGCTCGGCCGGGGCGACCTCACCGGACGGGTCCCGGTGCGGGGCAACGACGAGCTGGCGGAGTTGGCCCGGTCGTTCAACCGGATGGCCGACTCCCTGCAGCGCGGGGAGGAGCGGCAACGCCGGCTGGTCGCCGACGTCGCACATGAACTGCGCACCCCGCTGGCCAACCTGCGCGGCTATCTCGAGGCGCTCTCCGACGGCGTGATCACGCCGGACCAGGATCTCTTCGCGTCACTGCACGAAGAGGCGATGCTGCAACAGCGCATCGTCGACGACCTGCAGGAACTGGCCCTGGCTGAGGCCGGCAAACTGGCGTACCACCGGGTCACGGTGGATCTGGCCGAACTCCTCGAGACCTGCCGCACCGCCCACCACGCCCGGGCGGAGTCGGCCGGGGTGTCGTTGCGCGTGGCGGCCGAGCCGGTTGCGGTACACGCCGATCCCGACCGGCTCCGCCAGGTGGTGGGCAATCTCGTCACCAACGCCCTACGGGTGACCGCTGCGGGCGGCAGCGTCCGGCTGGTCGCGAGCCGGACCGACACGCAGGCGATCGTCCGGGTCGTCGACACCGGCTCGGGAATCGCAGCGGACGCGCTGCCGCATGTGTTCGACCGGTTCTGGCGGGCCGACTCCGCACGGGGCCGCCGTACCGGGGGCAGTGGCCTCGGCCTCGCCATCGCCCGCCAGATCGTCACCGATCACCAGGGCACCATCACGGTCGCGAGTGAGGTCGGCGTCGGGACGACATTCACCATCACGCTTCCCCGCGTCGACTGAAAGGCCACCTCCCGTTTCCAGGAAGTGGCCTTTGAGCCGCCGCCGCTCAGGCGGTCTGCGTACGCACCCAGTCGAGAACGGGCTGGGCGACCTCGCGCCAACCGCTGTCGAAGACCAGCGAGTGGCCGCGATCGTCGAACTTCCGGTACTCGGTGTTGCCGCCCGGCCGGTAGAGCTCGGCCGCCTGCCGCGCCACCACCTCGGGGATGGTGTGATCCCGGCCGCCACCGATGATCAGAAGTGGCCCCCGGTTCCGGTCGTCGAGGTCGACCGCAACCGGGGACGCCGGGTCCTTCTTCGCCGCCGTCAGGTCGAAGATCGGCCGGCCCGGGCCGGGGATCGCCCAGCGGTCGTAGAGCTGGTCGGACTCCTCGCGGCTGAGCGCGTTGCCGAAGCGGTACCGGAACTGGCGGCGGCTGAGCATCACCGCGCGGTCGCGGTTGGCCTTGCGGCGGAGCACCGGCAACGCCGACCAGACCTGCGCGAACGGCAGCGCTCTGACGCCCTTGATCGGCGCCGGGTCGATCGCCACCGCGACCCGGGCCGCGCCCGAGGCGAGCAGCTTCTGGGCGATGAGCCCGCCGAACGAGTGCCCGATCACGACCGGCGGCTCGCCGAGCCGCGCGATCCGCGTGTAGTGGTCGGCGATCTCGCGGACGCCGTAGCCGGCGACATGCTGCGGCTGCTGCCGCGTCCGGGTGACGGTCTCGCCGTCACCGGGCCAGCCCGGCGCCTCCGCCTCGAATCCGGCCGAGCGGAAGAGGTCGAGCCACGGATCCCAGGCGCGAGCGTGGATCCAGAGGCCGTGTACGAAGAGAACGCGGGTCGCCACGATGACTCCTACGAGTGCAGGGAGAAAGAACGATCGTTCTTTCTTCGCCCTCCAAGCTAGCCATAATGCCCGCTTAACAGCAAGCCGTAGCCGAGTGAGAGAAAGAACGATCGGTCTGCGGTGTAGGATGCAACGATGGCGAGCACCAGGCGACCGGCGCCCCGCGAGCAGCTCCTCGCGACCGCGAGCCGGCTGTTCTACAACGACGGCATCAACAGCGTCGGGGTCGACCGCGTCCTCCAGGAGGCCGGAGTCACCCGCGCCACTCTCTATCGCCACTTCGCCGGCAAGGAGGCGCTCGTCGTGGCGTACCTCGAACGCGAGGACCAGATGATCCGGGCGCTCTGGGACGAAGGGCTCGGCCGCGCCGTCTCCGCCGACCACGCGCTCGAGATGGCGATCGAAGGGGTCGCCGACGACGCCTACCGACACCACACGCGCGGCTGCCCGTTCATCAAGGCGGCCGGCGAGTTCCCCGACCCCGAGAGCCCGGTACGCCAGGTGATCAGCAAGCACCGTGCCTGGTTCCACGCCGAGCTGCGGCGCCTGCTCACCGAGGCCGGCCGCGACGACGTCGACGCCAAGGCCGAGACCCTCGCCATGCTGCGCGACGCCCTCATGGTCGGCTGCTTCCTCGACGACCCCGACGCCACCCGCCGCACGTTCGTCCGCAATGCGCGCTGGGTGGCCGGCCTGCGCTGACGGAAGCTCCCCGAACGCCCGGTCAGATCCGGAGACCGGGCGGGCGCGCCGAGGCGGCCCGCCCGGTGAGACGGAATTCAGCTGGTCTGACCGACTCGGTCGACGATGGCCAGGGCAAGCACGGCCGACGATCCCGCCGAGCCGCCCACGCCGAGGAAGGTGTAGGTCTCGGGGTGGAAGACGAGCACGATTTCGCCCGAGCCGCGAGTCGATGGCCAGCTGATGCCGATGCCCGATCGACCCGCGCCGTCCTTGACATGCTCCACGGCTCGCAGGTCCGGAGTCGTCGCCGCGGCCTCGTAGAGTGCCGCGAGGGTTCGAGGGCGTAGGTAGCTGCCGGTGAGGTAGTAGAGCACGTCCTTGCCGGCGGCATTGGCGTCACCCGGTTCACCGCTGCGCTGCTCGATCAGAAAGGTCCGCATGGCGTCGGCATCGGTGGGCAGGTCGGCGCGGTAGGCCGGCGCCGGGGTGCACCGCGCGGTCACGCCCGGAACCACCTGGCCGCCCTTGACCGCCGCCGCCCGTCCGTTCCGGCAGCCCGGCACGACTGTTTCCGTGCGGCCCGTGGCAGAGGTCTCGATGACCAGACCGTCCCGGGTTCCGTCCACCGACATCCAGCTCTCCCGCGTCCCCGGTCCCTCCTGGCTGCGTGAGTAGACGAACTGATCGGGCCGGGGCTCGACGTCGGGCACTCGCAGGGCGGCGGTTGCCGCGTTCCGGAGCACCTGGCTGGCATCGGCCCGCGCGGCCGGCGTGTCGCCACCGAACCGGTCCGGCGCGAGCACCAGTACCGAAACGAGCGCCGCCGCGGCGCCCGCCGACACCACCCCGCTGAGCACGAGCCGCCAGGCCGGTCGCCTCGGCCGAGGACGCGTCGAGGGCACGGTCGGCGTCAGGGGTACGGACGACTCCGCCGTCATCGCGGTCGTCAGCCGGGTGCGAGCCGCGCTCAACCGCTCGGCCGTCGGCAGCTCGGTCTCGTCGCCGAGCTGCTGGAGCAGTCGCATCTCATCCATTGCTCAGTGCCTCCTCGATCGTGCTGGCCGGTTCGCCGCCCAACTGCTCACGGAGCAGCCTGCGGGCTCGGTTGAGTCGTGATCGCACGGTGCCGACCGGGATCGCCAGTGCGGCGGCAACCTCCTCGTACGTCAGTCCCTCCCAGGCGATCAGCAGCAACACATCGCGATCTCCGTCGGAGAGCACGGCCAACGCATCGAGGAGAAGTCGGCGGAGCGATTGCGCGGTCACCACGGTGGCGACCCGGTCGGCATGTGACGCCTCGCTCGTCGCCGGGACGTACGCCTGCCGTAGCCGGTATTCGCGCTCCGCCGCCCGCCGGTGCTGGCCGGCGATGTTGGTGGCGATCCCGTACAGCCAGGGCCGGGCGTTCGGACAGCTGAGGTCGAATCGATCCCGACGACGAAACGCCGCGAGGAAGGTCTCAGCGACCAGGTCGTCCGCGGCCGGCGCACCGAGGCGCCGGGCCAGGTAGCGATGGATGTACGGCGCGTGCCGGTCGAAGATCGTCGAAAAGGTCTCCGGTTCCTGCACGGACCGCGCGATGATCGCGGCGTCCGTCACCGCGCCGACGTCGACATCCTTCACTCGTCGCAGGTGCTTCATGTAGGGCCCTTCGCGGAGTCGGGAAGCGTCACCTGTTATCCGCACCCCACGGCCGGACGGTTCACGGGCGTGGGTGGCGAGGTCTCGCCCCGCGGGTCGCGGCCGAGTGACCCGCCGCGATTTCTCGGTGGCCCACGGGTCGTGACGCCGGTGGCGCCGCCGGTTTCGGGGCGGACAGCGCCGAGCGGAGCTGTCTGCGAGGGCTGACCCCGAGCTTGGTGAACACCTTGCCGAGGTGCCACTCCACCGTGCGTGGACTGATGAACAGCTGGGCGGCGATCTCCGAGTTGGTGTGCCCGTCTCTGGCCAGCCTGGCGATCTGGGCCTCCTGCTACAACCAGCTCGACAAGGGCGGGCACTTCGCGGCGTGGGAGCAGCCGAAGGCCTTCGTCCAGGAGCTGCGGGCGGGCTTCCGGTCGATGCGCTGAGTGAGCGTGTTCCGGGCGGGCGCACCTGCCCTCGCTCGCCGGGGCGACCGAAGGGCTCGGCTCCGAGCCCCTCGGTCGCCCCGACCTACCCGGCGGCGGGCCCTCGTGGACTTCTGGACGCTGACCTGCGTCGACTGGTGGAGGTGATGTGCGGGTCCGCGGTCGTCCGCTCGTGCTCGCCGGTTTCGCTGCTCGACGGCCGTGCCTGGTGTGCCAGGCCGTAGAACGCGGTCCGCTGGTCCCTCTCAGAGAACGTGGGTCGCGACCAACTGGCCGACCGCTCGGATGTCGCAGCTCGACTTGAACTCGAGTCGGACCTTGCCGAGCCCGCTGAACCACAGGTCGAGTTCGGCGTCGAGATCAAAGGAGCCGGCCGTCTCGACGGAGAACGCCTGGATCTTGCTGTAGGGCAGAGAGGTGAAGTCGCGCTTCTTGCCGCTGAAGCCCTGCACGTCCACGGCGATCAGCCGCTTGCTGGTGAAGACCACGAAGTCCCGCATCGCCTCGAAGCAGGAGAGCAGCTCCTCCCCCGGAATCAGCAGCGGCGCAACCAGAGGGCCGATCTTGTCCGCGTTGCCCGGACCCAGCTTGAAGACGGCGCCGTTGGTAAAGTCGATCATGGCAGCACCCTAGATGATCAGCACCGCCAGCCTCCCCGCACCCTGGTTCACTCGCCCTGGCGCACGGCCCTTCAGCATCGGGCTTGCATCTGGTACCCAGGTACAGGCTTACCGTCGTGGTATGAGCGACCAACACATCACGGCGGACAGCGCCTGGGTGCCGGATGCCTGCACCCTGCCGACGGCGGAACGGCCGCTGCGGCTCGCCGAGTTCGATCAGTTCTTCCGCGATGCGGTGCGGGGTGTCGACCGGTTGTCGGCGGAGCACCTGCGGTTGCACCTCGCCAGTGCCGTCCAGATAGAGGAGACGGCGCGGGACCTGACGGTCCGCGAGTCGTCCTGCTGCTCGTTCTTCGCTTTCGACCTGTCCCGGTCCGGCCCGGAGGCGCTGACGTTGGACGTGCGGGTATCGGCGGCACACGTCGACGTGCTCGATGGCCTCGCCGAGCGTGCCGCGTCAGCTCAGGGCGAGCGATGACCGATGCAGGACTGCGCAGCGGCCAACTGGCCGACGCGGCCGGGGTGAACGTGCAGACCCTGCGCTACTACGAACGACGCGGCCTGCTCACCTCCCCGCAGCGGTCCCCCGGTGGGCACCGGCTCTACCCGGTCGAGTCGGTGACCCTGCTGCGGGTCATCAAGACCGCGCAACGCCTCGGATTCACCCTCAACGAGGTCGCCGACCTGCTCGACACCGGCCGCCACCACCACGGCAGTCGACCGGACACGGGCCTACAGACACGGGCCGGCGAAAAGCTCGTCGAGGTGGAACAGAAGCTGGCGGACCTGACCGTCATCCGCGACACCCTGCGCGCCGCCATCTCGGCCGGCTGTGACGACCTGATCGCCTGCGCCGGCAGCTCCTGCTGCCCCCTGCCATTTGCTGAGCTCGCCGAAGGAGATGACCGTGCCGACCATTGCTGACCGGCTGCGCCGCCTGCTCCCCTCCGGCATGACGGGACTCGCAGCGACCGCCTGCGCCGCCTGCTGCGTGCTGCCGCCGCTGCTGGCCGCCGGACTCGGCGGTGCCGGGTGGGCCGCGGCCAACCGCTTCATGCCCGGTGTCGCCATCGCCCTGGCCGTGCTCGCCGGCCTGTCCTGGTGGTGGGCCGGCAGACGTACCCGCACCGCCGGCTGTTCCGGCGGCAACTGCTCGTGCGACCAGCCCGACCAGCACGGCCGCCGCGTGGTCCAGCTACCGTCCGACGCATGACCGTTGCCCGCTCAATTCTGCTGTTCCTACTCGCCGCGGTCGCCGAAATCGGCGGCGCCTGGCTGGTCTGGCAGGGCTGGCGGGAGAATCGAGGGCTGCTGTGGATCGCCGCCGGAGTCGTCGCGCTCGGGTGCTACGGCTTCGTCGCCACCTTCCAACCCGACCCGAACTTCGGCCGCATCCTCGCCGCCTACGGCGGCGTCTTCGTCGCGGGCTCCCTCGCCTGGGGCATGATCGTCGACAAGTTCCGCCCCGACCGCTACGACACCATCGGCGCGGCCATCTGCCTCCTCGGCGTCACCATCATCATGTACGCCCCACGCAGCAGCTGATCCCAACGACGTGGCGAAGGTGATGGGACACAAGCAGACGTTTGACCACCTTGAGCCGCTACACCCACTCGACGGCTGAGCGCGACCGCCGGGTGCTGAAGCCTTTGCTGCCTTCTCGCTGCCTCCGGCAAACGACTGATCTGCAGATACGAGTCAAGCCCCTCGATTGAGGGGCCTTGAGCTTGCCCTACCGGCCTGGTGGCGCTCGGTTCGGTTCGGTTCGGCTGGCACCGCTGCTGTACTTCGCTGCTGTACTGCTGGCATCAGACGAGCGGCTGAATGCGGACCTTCGCGCGCTCGTCTGCCGACGAGGTGAGGCGACCGGGCAGAGAAGCCCGGTCGCGGTGCGCGCTTGGTGCTCGTAGGCTGCCGCCCAGGAGTGCACTGGGAGGGGTTTGTGAGCAGGAGACGGTACGTCGCCCGAGGGGTACCGGGCGGGTACCGCATCTGGGACAACAAAGGCTGCCGCCCAGGAGTGCACTGGGAGGGGTTTGTGAGCAGGAGACGGTACGTCGCCCGAGGGGTACCGGGCGGGTACCGCATCTGGGACAACAAGGCCCGCCGCTGGTGGGGCGACTTCTACGAGCTGTGCCCTGATGAGCTCCTCGATGAACTGAACGGCGCGAAGGACTACGAGAAGATCACCACTCTGCTCAGGCGTTACCGGGCGTTGCAGCGGTAGCAGGGCGGCGTCGCGGCGGTTCAGGATACGGCGCGGCGTTGCGACGGCCGCCGCGCCACAGCCGCTGCCGGGCCCGCCACACCACCGGTCAACGGCCTGTCGTTCTGCGGCGGCCCCTCCGGGCCCCCCGCCTTCCACGCCAGCCGCCGGGCATCAGACTGACGGCCGCAGAGCGACAGCGGCAGCGGCGGCGCGCGCCCAGCGGTGGCGCGTGCGGCCCGTTCAGGGCGCCTTGATAGACGTACAGAAAGTTGTCCCACACAGGTCGGCAGCGGCTGTGTTCCGTCACCGGAGATGCTTGACACTGGCGTCCCACCTGATGCCCGGCGATCCCCTCATGACGCGTCGCGGAGGCCTTCACGGTCCGCGACGGGGGCGCGCATCGCGGCAGTTGCGGACGTTCCGCTCGCTCGCATGCAGTCGGGTCGCACTGCTCTACCGGCGCAGAGGCATGCCGATTGCTGGATCAGTGGGCCATCCAGGTGACCAACGGGCTCGCTCTGCGCGGCTATGAGCACGCAATGCGGTGCGGTGGGAGACACTCGGACGATGACCGGTATGCCCCCGGAGACGTTGTTTCACCGATGCCTAGGCTGGCACGCCCCTGCCCTGCGGCGAGCCGTCATCGTCGCCGTGATCGGGCTCATTGTCGCTCTCGCGCTCCTGCCGTTCATGACGTGGGAGTTGGCCGCGGTCGGGGGCTGGGACGCCGCCGCGCTCGCCTTCCTCCTCTCAATCTGGCCGGTCATCATCCGAGCGGACAGCTCCCACACCGAGACGATCGCCATGCGTGAGGACGAGACGCGGGTAACCGCCGCAGTGCTGCTGGTAGGGGCTGGCGTCACCAGCCTGCTCGGTGTCGGCGTTGCTCTCAGCCTCGCCGGCCGGCACGGCGGCTCCATGCGGGTGCTGTTCGTCGGCGTCGCACTACTGACCGTCCTGCTGTCGTGGACCGTTGTCAACACGGTCTTCACCCTGCGCTACGCCGACCTGCAGTTCCGATCAACAACCGGGGGGATCGGCTTCGAGGGCCAGCCTGTGCAGGGGCAGACCACCTACCGCGACCTGGCCTACGTCGCCTTCACGATCGGCATGACTTACCAAGTATCGGACACGACCATCAGCGATCGGCGGATCCGGGGCAGCGTGCTGTCCCATGCCTTCGTGTCGTACGTGTTCGGTGTGGTGATCGTGGCGGGTTCCGTCAACCTCATCGCCGACCTGGCCCGCTGATGATGTCGGACTACCGCCGGTTGGTGGCAGGCACAGATGCTCCCTGGCCGCCCGGGCGGAGAGTAGGCCCGACGAGGCCGAGCTCGGCCTCCACCCGCTCCCAGCCGGCACCACCCTCAGGCTTGTGACGCCATCCGGTCAGGTCGATGATCCGGTCGATTCACGTCAGCTCATCATTCACGTCCGGCAAAGTAGGAGCACAGGAGGACAGTGGGCGATACTGGGATCGAACCAGTGACCTCTTCGGTGTGAACTCTCGGCGAGCGGGTCGGATCAGGCTTGATGCGAGGTCAACGGGCCTGGTGACGCTCGTCTCGGTCCGGTTCGGCTGGCACCGCTGCTGTACTTCGCTGCTGTACTGCTGGCATCAGACGAGGCGCTGGATGCGGACCTTTGGGCGCTCGTTTCTCAGGTGGCCCTGATTGTGCTGGCGGACCTGCTCGTCCCAGATTTCCTGGTCGTAGTCCGGGTTCGGTGGGATCCACCGGTGGGAGCCGTCGCTGTAGTGGAACTTTTCGTCCCCGGGCCGCAGGATGCTCATCGCACCCAGCCGAGAAAGCGGCGGTGCAGGATGCCGGCCGGTGTCCAGTGCAGGTCTTCCGTCGCCCGGGCCAGTTGCG
>NZ_JAEVHN010000021.1:0-27180 GCF_016803375.1 Micromonospora sp. 4G55 | reverse complement strand
TGGCGCCGTTGCCGCTCGCGGGCGCGGCCGTGGCCGGCTCGGCCTTGGCGGCTTCCGCGGCCTTCGCCTGCGCGGCGGCCTTGTCGGCCTCGGCCTTGCTCCGGATCGGGGTGTTCGGGTCGAACCCGGGCACCGAGATCCCATGCTGCTCGGCCAGGCGCAGGCCGCGCAAGGTCGGCTCGCCCGGCCCGCCGTCGGCGACCGCGCCCTCGCGCTCGTCGGCGAAACCGGCGAGCTGCACCGCCATCTCCTTGAGCGTGCAGAGCCGGGCGCCCCGGGTCGGCATCGGCCGGCCACCGGCGCGCAGCTCCTCGACCACCCCGAGCGCGCCCTGCGGGTCGACGCCGTCGAAGAAGTCGTAGTTGACGGTCATCACCGGGCCGTAGTCGCAGGCCGCGAGGCACTCGGCGTGCTCCAGGGTGATCTTGCCGTCGGCGGTGGTCTCGTCGTGCCCGACGCCCAGGTGCTCGGCGAGGGTGTCGTAGACCTCCTGGCCGCCGAGCACGTTGCACATGGTGTTGGTGCAGACGCTGACCAGGAAGTCGCCGGTCGGCTTGCGCTTGTACATGGTGTAGAAGGTCGCCACGGCGCCGACCTGGGCCTTGTTCAGCCCGAGCACCTCGGCGCAGAACTCGACGCCGGCCGGGGAGACGTAGCCCTCCTCGGACTGCACCAGGTGCAGCAGCGGCAGCAGCGCCGACCGGGACCGGTCGGCCGGGTACCGGGCGATGATCTCCCGCGCCCGCTCCCGGGTCTGCTCAGTGAAAGTCGTCGTCATCGGTCACATCCACCCATCACGGGGTCCAGCGAGGCGCCACCGGCGATCACGTCGGCGATCAGGCCGCCCTCGGCCATCGCCGGGAGGGCCTGCAGGTTGACGAAGCTCGGCTCCCGGTAGTGCACCCGGTAGGGCCGGGTGCCACCGTCGGAGACCGCGTGCACGCCCAGCTCGCCGCGGGGCGACTCGATGCCGACGTACACCTGGCCCGGAGGAACCCGGAAGCCCTCGGTGACCAGCTTGAAGTGGTGGATCAGCGACTCCATCGACTGACCCATGATCTTGGCGACGTGCTCCAGCGAGTTGCCCATGCCGTCCACGCCGATGGCCAGCTGCGCCGGCCAGGCGATCTTGCGGTCGGCGACCATCACCGGGCCCGGCTTCAACCGGTCCAGCGCCTGCTCGACCAGCTTCAGCGACTCGCGGATCTCGGCCAGCCGGACCTGGTAGCGGCCCCAGACGTCGCCGTCCGGGTGGGTCGGGACGTCGAACTCGTACGTCTCGTACCCGCAGTACGGCATGGTCTTGCGCAGGTCCCAGGCCAGGCCGGCGCTGCGGAGCACCGGGCCGGTCACGCCGAGCGCGACGCAGCCGGTCACGTCGAGCACCGCCACGCCCTTGGTCCGCTCGGTCCAGATCGGCTGGCCGGAGAGCAGGTCCTCGTACTCCTTGAGCTTCTTCGGCATCATCTTCAGGAAGTCGCGGATCTTGGCGACCGCCTCGTCCGGCACGTCCTGCGCCACCCCGCCCGGCCGGACGTACGCGTGGTTCATCCGCAGGCCGGTGATGGTCTCGAAGATGTCGAGGATGTACTCCCGCTCGCGGAAGCCGTAGAGCATGATCGAGATCGCGCCCAGCTCCATGCCGGTGGTGGCCAGCCAGACCAGGTGCGAGGAGATCCGGTTGAGCTCCATCATCAGGACCCGGATGGTGTTGGCCCGCTCGGTCACCTCGTCGGTGATGCCGAGCAGCTTCTCCACCGCCAGCGCGTACGCCGTCTCGTTGAACAGCGGGGCGAGGTAGTCCATCCGGGTCACGAAGGTCGAGCCCTGGACCCAGTTGCGGTATTCGAGGTTCTTCTCGATGCCGGTGTGCAGGTAGCCGACGACCGAGCGGGCCTCGCGGACCGTCTCGCCCTCCAGCTCCAGGATCAGCCGGAGCACGCCGTGCGTCGACGGGTGCTGCGGACCCATGTTGACGACGATCCGCTCGTCGTTGATCGGGTCGGTGCCGGCGACGACCTGGTCCCAGTCCCCACCGGTGACGGTGAAGACCCTGCCCTCGGTGGTCTCGCGCTCGGTCGCGTAGTTGGACGTGGTCACTGGTAGGACCTCCTACGGTCCGGCGGGGGAATCTCCGCGCCCTTGTACTCGACGGGCACGCCGCCGAGCGGGTAGTCCTTGCGCTGCGGGTGCCCCTCCCAGTCGTCCGGCATCAGGATCCGGGTGAGGTTGGGGTGGCCGTCGAAGACGATGCCGAACATGTCGTACGCCTCCCGCTCCTGCCAGTCGGCGGTCGGGTAGACGGCGGTGACGCTCGGCAGGTGCGGTTGCTCGACGGAGACCGCGGCCTCCAGCCGGACCCGACGCCGGTAGGTCATCGAGGTGAGCTGGTAGACGACGTGCAGCCGCCGGTCGTCGGCGCCGAGGTAGTCCACCCCGGAGACCGAGGAGCACAGCTCGAAGCGCAGCGCCAGGTCGTCGCGCATCACCTGGCAGACCTCGGCGATCCGCTCCGGGCGGACGTGCAGGGTCAGCTCGCCACGGTCGACGACGACCTTCTCGATCGCGTCGCCGAAGGCCGGGTACGCCTCCTCCAGCGCGTCGCGGACCTCGTCGAAGTACCCGCCGTACGGCCGGGGAGTCTCCTCGATCGGCCGGCGCTGGCGGACCAGGCCGCCGTAGCCGGAGACGTCACCGCTGCCCTGGTTGCCGAACATGCCGCGGCCGGCCGGGCTGGACGGCGGGTGCTCGGCGGGGGCGCCGCTGCTGGCCCCCGCCGGGGTGACCGGTACCGGCACCCCGCCGTCGTTGGTCCTGTCGTTCGGTGCGGTCACTTCGGGCCCCCGTGCGCGTGGAGGTGGTTCTGGGCGTTCATCCAGTTCTCGATCCGCAGCTGCTCCTCGCGCCCCTCGCGGACGGCCTTCGTCCACTCGGCACGCCGGGCCTTGTCGTTGCGGTACGAGGACGGCATCGAGCCGTACGGCACGACCGGGACGTCGCCGCGCTCCTGGCGGGCCTGGAGCATCTTGCGGCCGTTCGCACCCAGCGGCTCGTACATGATCTTCTCGCGGAGCTTGAGGATCGCGTCGATGAGCATCTCGGGCCGGGGCGGCAGCCGGGGAGGTACATGTCCACCGGCACCACGTGGTCGACGCCCTGGACGATCGCGTAGTTGTTGAACATGCCGCCGCTGCTGGCGCAGACGCCCATGGAGAGCACCCAGCGGGGCTCCGCCATCTGGTCGTAGATCTGGCGCAGGACCGGAGCCATCTTCTGGCTCACCCGGCCGGCCACGATCATCAGGTCGGCCTGACGCGGCGAGGCCCGGAAGACCTCCATGCCCCAGCGGCCCATGTCGTAGTGCGGGCCACCGGCGGCCATCATCTCGATGGCGCAGCAGGCCAGGCCGAAGGTGGCGCCCCAGACGGACGACTTCCGCGACCAGTTGACCAGCTTCTCCACGGAGGTGAGCAGGACGCCGGCGGGGAGCTTCTCCTCGATGCCCATCTGACGTACCTCCCTCAGTCCCAGTCCAGGCCGCCGCGCCGCCACACATAGGCGTAAGCGACGAAGACCGCGACGATGAACATGACCATCTCCACGAAGCCGAAGATCGGCAGGGCGTCGAACGAGACCGCCCAGGGGTAGAGGAAGATGATCTCGATGTCGAAGACGATGAAGAGCATCGCCGTCAGGTAGAACTTGATCGGGAACCGACCGCCGCCGACCGGCTGCGGGCTCGGCTCGATGCCGCACTCGTACGCCTCGAGCTTGGCCTTGTTGAAGCGCCGGGGACCGGCGAAGCGGGCGGCGGCCACGGAGAACAGCGAGAACCCCGCGGCGAGGGCGAACAGCCCGATGATCGGTGCGTAAGGCGAGAGCGACATCTTTTCTCCTGCTCGTCCTTCCCCTGCCCCTGGTGCTTGACAAAAATCACACTATTCACGTCCCTCGCCGGGTCCTCCAGCGGGGGTCGATCTCTGTCCCCGCCCGGGCCGACACCGGCCCGGACGTGGTGGTCTAGACGGCTGGCGCCGCCTTCGTCATCGCGTTGATGACCCGGTCCATCGCGTCCCCGCCACGGGGGTCGGTCAGGTTGGCCAGCAGCTTGAGCACGAAGCGCATCAGCGTCGGGTGCGGCATGCCGTGCTTGGTGGCCATGCGCATGATCTCCGGACGGCCGATCAGCTTCACGAAGATCCCGCCGAGCCGGTAGTAGCCGCCGAACCGCGCCTTCAGCTCCGTCGGGTACGCCGCCAGCGCGCGCTCCCGCTCCGGGCCGGCCGGCCGGGCCAGCGCCTGCACCATCACCTCGGCGGCAAGCTCGCCGGACTCCATCGCGTACGCGATGCCCTCGCCGTTGAACGGGTTGACCATGCCGCCGGAGTCGCCGACCAGCAGTACGCCCCGGGTGTAGTGCGGAACCCGGTTGAAGCCCATCGGCAGCGCCGCGCCGAGGATCGGGCCCTCGGCGTTCGTCTCGTCGGTCATCCCCCAGTCCTCGGGGGTGTTGGCCAGCCAGTCGGTGAGCAGCCGGCGGTAGTTGGTCTTGCCGAAGGCCGAGGAGGAGTTGAGCACGCCCAGGCCGACGTTGACCCGGCCGTCGCCGAGGCCGAAGATCCAGCCGTAGCCGGGCAGCAGGTTGTCGCCGCTGTCCTTGCTGCGCAGCTCCAGCCAGGACTCCAGGTAGTTGTCGTCGTGCTTGGCCGGCGAGCGGTAGTAGCGCCGGACGGCCACGCCGATCGGCCGGTCCTCGCGCTTGGCCAGCCCGAGGGCGAGCGGGAAGCGGCCGGAGACGCCGTCGGCGGCGACCACCAGCGGCGCGTGGAAGGTGGCCGGCTCCTTCTCCGGGCCGACCTCGGCCTGCACGCCGATCACCCGGTCGTCGGCGCCGAGCACCGGACCGATCACGTTCACGCTGGTGCGCAGCTTGGCGCCGGCGGCGACCGCGCGCTGGGCGAGCAGGTCGTCGAAGTCCAGCCGGGTGCGGACCAGGCCGTAGTTGGGGAAGCTGGCCAGGTCGGGCCAGTCCAGTTCGAGGCGTACCCCGCCGCCGATCACCCGCAGGCCCTTGTTGTGCAGCCAACCCGCCTCGGGTGAGGTGTCCACACCCATCCGGACGAGCTGCCGTACGGCGCGCGGGGTGAGCCCGTCGCCGCAGACCTTCTCCCGAGGGAACTCGGTCTTCTCCAGCAGCAGCACACGCACGCCGTGCCGCGCCAGGTGGTACGCGGTCGCCGATCCTCCGGGACCGGCGCCCACGACGATCACGTCGGCGTCGTTCTCCACCGCGGTCATCTGCGCCTCCTCCCGCATGCTCGTGAAATGCTTCACAAGCCGATCGGGTTGGAGTCTATGACCGGCGTTACACCACCGCCGGATGAGGGGTACCTAACT
This sequence comes from Micromonospora sp. 4G55, assembly GCF_016803375.1. Taxonomy (NCBI): domain Bacteria; kingdom Bacillati; phylum Actinomycetota; class Actinomycetes; order Micromonosporales; family Micromonosporaceae; genus Micromonospora; species Micromonospora sp. 4G55. The sequence continues at coordinate 21,783 of NZ_JAEVHN010000021.1, read as the reverse complement.
CGCCGGAAATCCGCCGTTCGGCGTTCATGCCGAGGTCAGGGGCGGGCCGGCGCGGCGGTGTCCAGGCCGGCGTCGACCCGGATCGTCTCGGGCAGGTGCTCGCGCAGCGCCCCGCCGGCGGCGCGGTCCAGCGCGGCGAGCACCTCGGCGACGACCTGCCGGACGTCCGCGGGATCCGCGCCGGCCAGCTCCTTGAGCTGGGCGATGAGTTCGGCGGCGTCGTCGTCGGTGGCCTCACCCACCTGCTCTGGTCCCGTCATGGGGGCGAGCCTACGGGGCAAAGTGGACCAAAGACGGATATTCACGAAAGAAAGCGGTCTGGCCGGATCGCCCCGGCCCGGCGTCGTCAGTCGCGGATCGCCCGGTGCAGCGCCACCACGCCGCCGGTCAGGTTGCGCCAGGCCACCCGTGCCCAGCCGGCCGCGCCGATCCGGGCGGCGAGCGCCGCCTGGTCCGGCCAGGCCCGGATCGACTCCGCCAGGTAGACGTACGCGTCGGGATTGCTGGACACCGCACGCGCCACCGCCGGCAGCGACCGCATCAGGTACGACAGGTAGACCGTGCGGAAGGCGGGGTTGACCGGGGTGCTGAACTCGCAGACCACCAGGCGGCCACCCGGCTTCGTCACCCGGGCCAGCTCGCGCAGCGCCGCGTCGGTGTCGTTGACGTTGCGCAGCGCGAAGGAGATGGTCACCGCGTCGAAGCTGGCGTCGGCGAAGGGCAGCTTCAGCGCGTCGCCGGCCAGCAGCGGCACCTGCGGCCGGGTCCGCTTGCCGGCGTGCAGCATCCCCAGCGACAGGTCGGCGCCGATCGCGTACGCCCCGGACTGGGCCAGCTCCTCGGTCGAGACCCCGGTGCCCGCGCCCACGTCCAGCACCCGCTCCCCCGGCCGCAGGTCGAGCGCGGCCCGGGTGGCCCGCCGCCAGGACCGGTCCTGCCCGAAGGAGAGGACGGTGTTGGTCAGGTCGTAGCGGGCCGCCACGCCGTCGAACATCGCGGCGACCTCGTGCGGCTGCTTGTCCAGGCTGGCGCGCTGGCCCTGCGGGGTACGGCTCACCCCTCCACTCTGCCAGCCCGGCTCCGCCCGGCGGCCGCTGGGTCGGCCGGCCGGCGGGTACGCGAAAGGGCGGGATGGTCGCCCACCCCGCCCTCGCGTCGTCGCCTCGGATCAGTCCTCGGACTTCTCGTCGCCCGGGGTCACCAGCACCACCTTGCGCCGGCGGGAGAGCACCAGCAGCGCCCCGCCCGCGAGCAGCACGGCACCGCCGATGCCACCGATCAGGCCGACCTGCACGCCGGTCACCGGCAGGCCACCGTCACCGCCACCGTTGCCGCCGCCCGAGGTCGGGGTCGCGGTCGGCTGGCCGCTCGGCCCGGCGGTGGGCTGGCCGGTCGGGCTCGGGCTCGGCGACGGCCCGGTGCTCAGGTCGACGAAGACGTCGAACTGGGCGATGTTGTCCAGGTCGTCGGTCTCGGTGAACGCCCGGCGCTGGCCGAGGCTGGCGACCTGCGGCTCCTCCTCGGGCCGCCCCTGGGCGCCGTCGAGACCGGCGGCGAAGACGAAGCCCGGCCGGAGCACCTTCTCGGTGACGTCCGCGCCGACCTTCACCCGTACGTCGGAGGTGTAGAACTGGCCGGGCCGCAGCACCGCGCCGGCGTCCTCGCAGTACGCCTGGGCGAGCCCGCCCAGCTCCTGCTCGACGCAGCCCTCGGGCACCTCGGCGAAGGTGACGCCGACCGGCAGCGTGATGCCGTACGCGACGCCGGTCGCCTTCCGACTGCCGTCGTTGTAGATCGCCCAGTCCAGCGGGGCGGTGTCGCCGGGCTTGACCGGCTTGAGGCCGGACTCGCCGGCCTCGTCGCCGTCGACCGTCACGTCGGCGTACACGTCCTGCACCCAGGTGGTGAGGTCGTAGCCGGGTCGGGCGACGGTGATGTCGTGCTCGACGGTGTTGTTCTCCAGGTCGGGGTCGGCGGTGGCCGCGCTGATGGTGACCACCAGCGTGCCGCCGGCGCCGCGGCCCCCGGTGGAGAAGAGCGGGATGCCGAAGTCCTCAGTGGTCCCGGCGGTCAGGTCGCCGAGCAGGCAGGTGAAGCGGCTGCCCTCGACCTCGCAGCCGTCCGGCACGACCACGCCGACCTTGCGGTCCTTGAGGCCCTTGGTCTCGACGGTGACCGCGACGTCCTTGGCGTCGACGGCGCCGCGCGTGTTGTCGACCTGGAACTTGAACGGCTTGGCCTTGGCTTCCTTGACGCCCTTGGCCAACTCGTAGCTGATCGGAATCAGCTCCAGGTCGGCCTGGTCGGCGGCCTGCGCCGGGGCGGCGACGGTGGCGAGACCACCGGCGGCGAGCAGGGCTACGGCACCGGCGCGCGCCAGAGCCGAGCGGTGGAACAGTGTCATCGATCCCCCGGGGTTAGGGACAGTGGAATGGGTTGCGGACCGAGCGGGACGGTATCGGAGATCGACGCACGTACGCCAGCGCCGCCGCGCGATTCGCGTCCACCGGTGCCCGTACGGACCACACAGTGGGGGCGGGATGGTCACCCATCCCGCCCCCACTGCCGTGCGTTATATGTGAACGGCCCTCATGGGCCGATGGAGGACGTGCCCCCGGCCTGCCCGCTTCCCGCCGCCCGGAATCCCGACGAACAGCAGGTGCGTCGGCCGCACGTTAGCCGCCGCCGGCGGGCCCCGCCATCCCTGCGCGCCGATCGTTTCCGAGCTGTGCCCCAGCCGCCACCAGGCGATTGTCCGGATCACCGGCCTTGCACCGATGCTCACCCGCCAACCGTCGTCCGAACGGCCGCCATGAATGCCCATCCGACCCCGCGGGCCCGACTTCCGGTCGGTCGCGGCGGGACAGACCCCGGGACGCGGCGCGGGGTGGGACGGCAGTCCGTCCCACCCCGCGTCCACCGGCATCGTCGCGGCCGGTCGTTCCACTGCCGCCGTCAGGCGGTCGGCTTCTCGTCCCCGGGAGTCACCAGGAGCACCCGCCGACGCCGCGCCAGCACGAACATCGCGCCACCGGCGGCCAGCACCACCGCGCCGACGCCACCGATCAGGCCGGCCTGCGGACCGGTCACCGGCAGGCCACCGCCGCCACCCTCGCCGCCGGCCGGGGCGGCCACGATCACGGCGAAGTTGTCGCTGTTGTCGCTCGGGTCCACGTCCTTCGCCAGCCCGGCCGGCGCGGTCGTGGTGAGGAAGGAGGCCAGTTCGCTGAGGGTGTTGGTCAGGCTCCGCTCGGTGGCCGGCAGGGCACCCCGCGAGCTGACCTCGACGGAGCCGTTGGTCAGGCTGACCGGAGCGGCGACGTCGGCCGCCACCTTCACCGGGAAGACGCCGTACAGGTCGCCGCCCGGCTTGAGCCGGGTGAGGCCGCTCTCGCAGTCGGCGGTACGCCGGTCGGCGGTGTACTCGCACTCCTTCAGGTCCTGGCTGAAGGTGACGCCCTTGGGCAGGGACATCTTCAGGTCGACCCCGTCGGCGATCATGTCGCCCTGGTTGACGATGTACGCGAAGACGGTGGTCTCGTCGCCCGGGTTCAGGGTCGGCTTCTTCACGTCCGGCTCGCCGTCGGCCCGCCAGAAGAGCTGGGTACGGACGTCCGGCGCCAGCACCAGCAGGTCCACGCCGCTCTCGGTGGTGAACTCCACCTGGGTGGTCCGGGAGTTGTTGGCGGGGTCGGTGTCGTTCTCCGACTGGATCTGGAACGTGACGGGCGCCGAGTAGTCGCCCGTCACCGCGTCGGTGTCCTTGAACGCGAGCGCCGGCAGCTCGACGGTCGCGCCCGGCGTCGGGATCTCCTGCTCGGTCAGCGCGCACAGCCACGTGCGCCGCCCCTCGACCGTGGCCTCCTCGCACTGTTCGAGCAGGGGTACGACGTCCACCTTGGCCGGGTCCAGCTTGGACACGTCGACGGCGAGCACGACCTCGGTCGGGGTGTTCTCACCCTTGTTGGAGAGCTTGACGAAGGCGATCTTGCCCGGGGTGCCGGCCGCGACGCGGGTGCCCGCGACGTCCAGCGACAGGTCGGTGGCCGGGTTGTCGGCGTACGCCGGGGTGCCGAGGACGGTGAAGGCGCCGGAGGCGAGCAGCGCGACGGCGCCCAGCCGCGCCAACGGCCGGTTACGGAAGATCATGGAAGGGTTCCCCCCGTGGGAAGGACGACAGGTACGCCGCAGGCTAGCGGCGCATCACCCGCCGCGTTGCCCCGTGCGCCGTCCGGTCACCATCCCGACTGCCCCCGACCCGTCCCCGTGGCGTCGGCCCCGGTCGCCGCCCGTCAGCGGGCGTCGACCAGCGGCAGCGACTTCCCGGCGCCGCCACCGGGCATGGCGATCGAGGAGAAGTGCGAGACCACCCGCTCGTCGGTCGGGTCGTCGGCCGGGGTGTGGTGCACCGCGAGGCGGTGGTAGAGGGTGTCCCGCTGGGCGGGGATCCGGCCCGCCGAGCGGATCATGGCGATCAGCTCGTGCAGGTTGGAGCGGTGCCGCGCGCCGGCCGAGGAGATGACGTTCTCCTCCAGCATGATCGAGCCCAGGTCGTCCACGCCCATGTGCAGCGAGAGCTGGCCGACGTCCTTGCCGGTGGTCAGCCAGGACGCCTGCAGGTGCGGCACGGTCTCGAAGAAGAGCCGGGCCACCGCGACCAGCCGCAGGTATTCCAGGGTGGTCGCCTGGGTGCGGCCCTTGAGGTGGTTGTTCTCCGGCTGGTACGTCCACGGGATGAACGCCCGGAAGCCCTGGGTGCGGTCCTGCACGTCGCGGATCATCCGCAGGTGCTCGATCCGCTCGGCGTTGGTCTCGCCGGTGCCCATCATCATCGTCGCGGTCGACTCGATGCCCTGGCGGTGCGCCAGCTCCATGACCTCCAGCCAGCGCGCGCCGGACTCCTTGAGCGGGGCGATGGCCTTGCGCGGTCGGTCGGGCAGCATCTCGGCGCGGCGCCGGCGATCGAGTCCAGCCCGGCCGCCTTGATCCGGGCGATGGCCTCGTCCAGGCTCACGCCGGAGACCTTGGCCATGTGCAGGATCTCGCTCGGCCCGATCGAGTGGATGGCGAGCTGCGGGTACGCCTGCTTGACCGAGGAGAAGAGCTCCTCGTAGTACTCGACGCCGTAGTCCGGGTGGTGGCCGCCCTGGAGCATCACCTGGGTGGCGCCCAGCTCGACCGCCTCGCCGCACCGGCGCAGGATCTCCTCCGTCGGGTGGGTCCAGCCCTCCTTGTGCTTAGGGGCCCGGTAGAACGCGCAGAACTTGCACGCCGTCACGCAGACGTTGGTGTAGTTGATGTTGCGGTCGATCAGGTACGTGACGATGTTGTCCGGGTAGCGCCGGCGGCGTACCGCGTCCGCCGCCTCGCCCAGCGCGTGGAAGGGCGCCTCGGTGTAGAGCAGCAGGGCCTCCTCGGGCGTGATCCGCCCGCCGTCCGCGCCGCGCTGCAGGATGTCGTCGATCTCCCGGCTCACCGTCACGCCTCCGAGCCTACGTCGGCCCCCGACGGCGCCGCACCGGGCACCGCCACCGGTGACCCGCGCCCCACGAGCGGGGAACGGGCCGGCACGCTGGGCTCACCGGCGTTCCCACAGCGTGTAACGGAAGGTGAGGACGCGCGTCACGACGTCCGGTGGGCTCTCGACGGTGAGCATCGCGCAGCGGCCGTCTGCGGTGCGTACGCAGAGGTCCGTCCCGGCCGCCAGCTCGTGCACGCCGTCGATCGTCCCGTCCCAGCTGCCGGCCTCCAGGCACCGCCGCACCTCGTGGCCGGTGCCGGCGCCGACGACGGCCAGCTCACCGGGCTCGCGGACGCCCAGCCGGTCGGCCCGCTGGGTGAGCAGGAGGTCGGCCCCGGGTGCCAGCTCGCCGCCCGCGACCCCGCGGGCCAGGTCGAAGCTCTGCCCGTCGGCCAGGGCGAGCCGCTCGCCGCCGCCCACCGCCACCCAGCCGGTGGGCGTGACCGGCCCGCTACCCGTCGGACGGGCCTCGGGCGGCCCGGTTCCGGTCGGCAGGTTGACCACGGCCAGCACGGCCAGCACGGCCAGCACGGTGGCTGCCACGGCCAGGGCCACCGCGACGACGGTCGATCCGGGCGGGCGGGCCATGGCCCATCATGGCACGCGCGGCCGGCCCAACCCAGTTACCGTCATCGATTGTTTACCGGCAGCGGTCAGGCGTCGTAGTCGACCGTGAGCCGGTCGGTGGTCGGGCTGGACTGGCAGGTCAGGACGTACCCGGCGGCCAATTCGTCGGGCTCCAGGGCGTAGTTGCGGGCCATCGTCACCGCCCCGTCGACGACCTTCGCCTTGCAGGTGGAGCAGACGCCGCCCTTGCAGGCGTACGGCAGCTCGCCGCGGACCTTGAGCGCCGCGTCCAGCACCCGCTCGTCGCGCCCCATCGTGAAGCTCGACGACCGGCCGTCGAGCAGGATCGTCACCTCCGCCCCGGCGCCGGGTTCGTCGCCGGGGCGGCGCACCGGCTCCGGCGGGGCGTCGACGTGGAACAGCTCGGTGTGCACCGCCGACTCGGGCAGGCCGCGCCCGGTCAGCAGCTCCCGGGCGGCCACCACCATGCCGAACGGGCCGCAGAGGAACCACTCCTCGATGGCGTCGCCCGGCACGATCGTCTCCAGCAGCCGGCCCAGCCGCTCGGCGTCGATCCGCCCCGACAGCAGCGGCGACTCGCCCTGCTCGCGGGAGAGCACGTGCACCAGGTGCAGCCGGGTCGGGTAGCGGTCCTTCAGGTCGGCCAGCTCCTCGGCGAACATCACCGTGTTGGCCGTGCGGTTGCCGTACACCAGGGTGAAGGTGCTGGCCGGCTCGACGGCCAGGGCGGTCGCGACCAGCGCGAGCACCGGGGTGATGCCGGAACCGGCGACGACCGCGCCGTAGTGCCGGACCCGCTCCGGCGCGAACGCCGTGGTGAAGTGCCCCAGCGGGGGCAGCACCTCGACGGTGTCGCCGCCGCGCAGCGCCCCGCAGGCGAACGCGGAGAACGCGCCGCCGGGGATCTCGCGCACGCCGATCCGCAGCCGGCCGTGCCGGGCCAGCTCGTCCGGGGTCGAGCAGATCGAGTACGACCGCCGCACCTCCGCACCGTCCGCACCGGCAGAGCCGGTGGGCCCGGCTCCGCCGGGACGACGCACGGTGAGGTGCTGGCCGGCGGAGAACGCGAAGGTCTCCCGCAGCTCCTCGGGCACGGCGAAGGTGATCGCCACGGCGTCGTCGGTGAGCCGGTCGACGGCGGCGACGGTCAGCGGGTGGAAAGCCGGCCGGCGGCGGACGGGTCGGGTGATCGTGACAGTCACAGCGCCTTCAGGTGGTCGAAGGGTTCGGAGCAGGAGCGGCAGCGCCAGAGGGCCTTGCACGCGGTGGAGCCGAAGCGGCTGACCTGCTCGGTCTCCGGGGAGCCGCAGCGCGGGCAGCGGACGGCCAGGGTCAGCGGCACCACGGTCGCGGTCCGGGCCGGGGCGGGCGGGGCGATGCCGGCGGCGGCCAGCTTGGCCCGCCCGCTGTCGGAGATCCAGTCGGTGCTCCAGGCCGGGCTGTAGACCGTGCGCACCTCGGCGTCCGGGTGACCCGTGGCGGCCAGCGCCCGGCGGATGTCCGCGCGGATCACGTCCATCGCCGGGCAGCCGGTGTAGGTGGGGGTGATGGTCACGACGACCCGGCCGGTGGCCGGGTCCTCGTCGACCGCCCGCAGGATGCCGAGCTCGTCGATGGTGATGACCCGGATCTCCGGGTCCACCACCGCCGCCACGGCCGCCCTGGGGTCGGTCACCACCGGGCTCCGGGGTGCGCGCGGTGCAGCACCTGCATCTCGGCGAGCAGGTACGACAGGTGCTCGGTGTGCACGCCGGCGCGCCCGCCGGCCGGCGCCCAGCCGGTCTCCGGGCGGGTCAGCGTCGCCTCGTCGAGCACGGCGGACACGACGGCGTCGAAGTCGGCCCGCAGGGTGGCCGGGTCGACCGGCGCCGCCGGGTCTGCCGTGAACAGCTCGTGGTGGTACGGCCAGAGGAGGTCCAGCGCGGCCTGGGCCCGGCGGTGCGACTCCTCGGTGCCGTCGCCGAGCCGCTTCACCCACAGCGAGCTGTGGTCCAGGTGGTAGGCGGACTCCTTGCGCGCCTTGGCGCCGATCGCGGCCAGCCGCTCGTCGGCGCACCCGGCCAGCGCGGTGTAGAGCGGCAGCTGGTACGCCGAGAGCAGCAGCAGCTTCACCATGGTCACCGCGAAGTCGCCGTTGGGCAGCTCCACCAGCAGGCAGTTGCGGAACTCGCGGTCGTCGCGCAGGTACGCCAGCGCGTCCTCGTCCCGGCCGGCGCCCTCCAGCTCGCCCGCGTACGACAGCAGCAGGCGGGCCGCGCCGAGCTGGTCGAGGGCGATGTTGGCCAGCGCGATGTCCTCCTCCATCTCCGGCGCGCGGGTGGCCCACTCGCCGAGCCGCTGCGCGGCGACCAGCGCGTCGTCGGCGAGCGCGAGGGTGAAGCCGAAGGGACCGTTCACAGGTGCGCCACCCCGTCCGGCACCTCGTAGAAGGTGGGGTGGCGGTAGACCTTGTCGGCGGCCGGGTCGAAGAAGGCGTCCTTCTCGTCCGGGCTGGACGCGGTGATGGCGCTCGCCGGCACCACCCAGATCGACACCCCCTCCTGGCGGCGGGTGTAGAGGTCGCGGGCGTTGCGCAGGGCCAGCTCGGCGTCGGGGGCGTGCAGGCTGCCGACGTGGGTGTGCGACAGCCCGCGCCGGGCCCGGACGAACACCTCCCACAGCGGCGAGGATTCCTTGCTCATGCGGCCACCTTCTCCCTCTGCTGCGCCCGCTTGGCGGCGTACGCCGCGGCGGCCTCACGTACCCAGGCGCCCTCGGTGTGGGCGCGGCGGCGGTGTTCCATCCGCTGCCGGTTGCACGGGCCGTCGCCCTTGATCACCCGCATCAGCTCGTCGTAGTCCGGCTGGGTGTAGTCGTGGGCCTGGCGCTCGTCGTTCCAACGCAGGTCGGGGTCGGGCAGGGTGAGGCCGAGGATCTCGGCCTGCTGCACGCACATGTCCACGAAGCGCTGGCGCAGCTCGTCGTTGGAGAAGCGCTTGATCTTCCAGGCCATCGACTGCGTGGAGTGGGTCGAGTCGCCGTCCGGCGGGCCGAACATCGCCAGCGACGGGTACCACCAGCGGTCGACGGCGTCCTGGGCCATCGCCTTCTGCGCGGGGGTGCCGTGCGCCAGCGTGTGCAGGATCTCGTAGCCCTGCCGCTGGTGGAACGACTCCTCCTTGCAGACCCGGATCATCGCCCGCGCGTACGGGCCGTACGAGCAGCGGCAGAGCGGCACCTGGTTGACGATCGCGGCGCCGTCCACCAGCCAGCCGATGGCGCCGACGTCGGCCCAGGTCAGCGTCGGGTAGTTGAAGATCGAGCTGTACTTCTGCCGCCCGTTGAGCAGCATCTCGACCAGTTCGTCCCGGCTGATGCCGAGGGTCTCGGCCGCCGCGTAGAGGTAGAGCCCGTGGCCGGCCTCGTCCTGCACCTTGGCCAGCAGGATCGCCTTGCGCTTGAGCGAGGGGGCCCGGCTGATCCAGTTCCCCTCGGGCTGCATGCCGATGATCTCGGAGTGCGCGTGCTGGGCGATCTGCCGGATCAGCGTCCGGCGGTACGCCTCGGGCATCCAGTCGCGCGGCTCGATCTTCTGGTCCGCGTCGATGACCTCGGCGAAGTAGGCCGCCAGGTCCGCGCCGGGCTCCGGGGCGCCGCGCCGACCGCGCGCCGCCGCCTCGCGCAGCGCCGCCTCGGCCGCCTCGACCTGACCGAGCAGGTCACCACCGGGAGCGTCCCCCTCGGCGGCGAAGTCGTTGCCATACATGGTCCAAGTGTTACAGCTCATCCCCGATGACACCAGAGGGTGTAACAGAATTGCGAGAAGCCTTTGCGTCACCGGACAGCCGCTCTGGGTGGACACCTGCACCGGTTCCGGCCTGTGACATGCATCACTTACCGGAGATGAATCCCCCCAAGGGCGGCATACCTGCTGTTAGTCCCGGGTTCACGGCAAGTTGCCGTGCGTCAGGTTCTGGCGAGTCGCCCGTCCGGACGTAGACTTCCCCCGGTCACCACCGATCGGCTGCTGACGATCGCACCACGACGACGGCCATCCCCCGGCCTCAGCGGTCGAGCCGACCCATGCGGAAACAGCCGGCCCCCCCGGCCCTGACATCTGGAGTTCACCCACTCATGCGATCTCGCGTGACCATGGTGCTCGCCGTCCTGGCGGTCCTGCTCGGCGCCGGCCTGCTGGTGCCCACCGCGTACGCCAAGCTGGCCGGCGACGGCAACGGCCTCGGCGGCATCGGTGGCGGCGTGGCGGAGCAGGTCCCCGCCCCGACGCCCACCCCGCCCCCGCCGCCGACGCTGGCCGCCGGGCCGGTCTCGGTGAACTTCAAGGGCGAGTTCTTCGGCTGGGCCCTGATGGACCGGAAGACCGGAAAGATCTCCGGCTCGAAGAACATGACCTCGACCAGCTCGACCGAGTCGATGCTCAAGGCCTGGATCGTCTCCGACTACCTGCGCCAGCTCGGCGACAAGGAGCCGACGGCGGCGCTCAAGAAGGCCGCGAGCCTGGCGATCCGGGACAGCAACGACACCGCGGCGAACCAGGTCTACTCCGCGGCGGGCGGCTCCTACAAGGTGCCCGCGGGCGGCCAGCCGGGTCCGGTGATCAAGCGGGCGATCAGCATCTGCGGCCTCACCGACACCAAGCGCGGCAACGTGCCCAGCTACGAGGGCTGGTGGAGCTTCACCCGGATGTCCCCCCGGGACGCGGTCCGGCTCGGCGACTGCATCGCCGACGGCAAGGCGGCCGGCCCGAAGTGGACCAAGTGGGTGCTCAGCGAGATGGCCCAGGTCCGCGGCAGCGTCAAGGTGCAGCAGGCCAGGTCCGGCGGCGGCAAGTGGGGCATCGTCGACGGTCTGCCCGCCGAGATCAAGGAGCAGGGCCCGGTCGCCATCAAGAACGGCTGGACCCCCCTCAACTACGACGGCAACTGGCACGTCAACTGCCTCGCGGTCACCGACAAGTGGAGCCTCGCGGTGATGCTGCGCTACCCGCAGAGCAGCAAGCTGGAGTACGGCGCGAAGGTCTGCGCCAGCGTCGCGACCCAACTGGTCACGCCGCAGCCCGGTGCGGCGCTGAAGGTGCCGCAGCAGCCGGTCGGGAAGCTCTGATGGCCGGCAGCCGCCGCGGTGCCGGTGCCGGGCGGAACGCCACACCACTGACGCTGGCCGCCGTCGCCGCCATCCTGATCGGCCTGGTGCTGGTGGCGCTGCGGCTGCTGCCCGGCTCACCGCTGCAGTCGGCCGCCGCCTCGCACTGGGGCGAGCCGACCCAGGACCGCTCCACCGGCGAGCCCACCAACCGCAGCAACCGCCCGAGGCCCACCCCGTCCCCCGCGCCGTCGCTGGAGCCGCTGCCGTTCGCGGACAAGCAGATCGACCTCGACATCAAGGGCTGGTACGCCTGGAGCGTGCTGGACACCCGGACCGGGAAGATCATCGGTTCGGAGAACATGGACGAGACCAGCACCACCGCGTCGCTGATCAAGTCCTGGATCGTCGCCGACTACCTGCGCCGGGCCGACGACGCCGGCCAGCAGCCGAGCGAGGCCAAGCTCGCCGAGGCCACCCGGATCATCCGGGACAGCGACAACACCCTCGCCGAGAAGTTCTACAACAGCGTCGGGCGGTCCCCCTCGATCAAGCGGATGGTCTCCATCTGCAAGACCACCGACAGCAGCCCGGCCGCCGACGGCGGTTGGAGTCGGACGAACCTCTCCCCCCGGGACACCGCCCGGCTCGGTGCGTGCATCAAGGACGGTCGCGCCGCCGGCCCGAAGTGGACCAACTGGCTGCTGAACGAGATGCGGCAGGTGCGCGGCGATGGTGACTTCGGGATCCGCAAGGCGTTCCCCGAGGCCGAGCGGAAGACCATCGCCATCAAGAACGGCTGGGTCGACCGGACCCGCGAGCAGGAGATGCACATCAACTGCCTGGCCATCGGCGACAACTGGACGATGGGCGTGATGGTCCGCTACCCGATTGGCATGGGCTACGAGTACGGCATGAAGAACTGCCAGAAGATCACCGAGGCGGTGCTCCGGTCGGACACCTGAGCCGGTCGCCCGCCGTGTCGCCGATGTGGCGGTGTCCCCTCACCCGGGGCACCGCCACATCGGCGTTCTGGTGTCGATCAGCCCGTCGGCGCGGTCAGCCGGCGAAGAACTCGGGACCGCCGTCCGGCAGCGCCGGGGCCTCGCCGATCGCCGTGGCCCGCCGGGCGAACTCGCGCAGCCCGGCCACCTGCCGCTCGCCGAGGGAGAAGTCGAGGGTACGGAAGTACGTGGCGAGGGTCGCCGCGTCGAAGGGCTCCCAGCGGGCGGCCGCCTCGGCCACCTGGTCCAGCTCGGCCAGGCACAGGTCACGGGAGCGCAGGAACGCCTCGTGCACCTCCTTGACCATGCCCGGGTGGGCGGCGGCGAAGTCGCGGCGTACCGCCCAGACGGCGAAGACCATCGGCAGTCCGGTCCACTCCCGCCAGGCCTGCCCGAGGTCGGTGACCGCCAGCCCTCGGCGCGGGGCCTCGTAGAGCGCGCGCAGCGCCACGTCGCCGATGAGCACGCCCGCATCGGCCTCCAGCAACATCTGGGTCAGGTCCGGCGGGCAGCGGAAGTAGTCGGGGCGGACGCCGTACCGCTCGCCGAGCAGGAGCTGGGCGAGGAGCACCCCGGTACGCGAGGTGGAGCCGAGCGCGACCCGACCCCCGTCCAGCTCGGTGAGCGGCTTGGTGGAGACCACGTTGACCGAGAGCACCGGTCCGTCGCTGCCGACCGCGAGGTCCGGCAGGAGCAGCAGCTCGTCGGCGTGCCGCAGGTACTCCACCTGCGAGATCGGCCCGATGTCCAGGTCGCCGGCGACCAGCGCGGCGCTCAGCCGGTCCGGCGAGTCCTTGTGCAGGTCGACGTCGAGCAGCGCGCCGGAGCGCATCAGCCCCCAGTAGATGGGCAGACAGTTCAGGAACTGGATGTGCCCGACCCGGGGGCGCGCCACGCGTTCAACCATGACCCGACCGTAGCCCCGTGCTCCTCGGCCTGCTCAGCGGCCCGGCACCGGAGTGGCCAACTCCGCATCCACCGCCCGTCGACCGGGCTCGGCCGCCGCTGCCGGCGCGACCGGGCCGACGGCCGATCCCGCCCGCCGGACGGCGCGGACGACCACGGGCACGAAGGCGAGCACGACCAGCAGGCCGGCGACCCCGGCCACCGCGATCAACGGGCGGGGCGGCAGCACCGCCAGCAGCGCGCCGCCGGCCAGGTACCCGGCCATCGAACCGCCCTGGACGGCCGCGCCGTAGGTGGCGTAGGCCCGGGCGCGCAGCGCCTCGGGGACCCGCCGGGCGGTCAGCACGTTGGCGAAGACGTTCTCCCCACCGTTCGCCGCGCCGCCCACCAGCCAGAGCGGGACCAGCAGCCCGGCCGCCGGCACGGCGGAGGCGAGGACCACCATCAGGCTGCAGCCGCCGAGGGTGGCCAGCACCCCGTACACCAGGGCGCCGTCGTCGGTGAGCCGGCGGGCCAGCCGCGCGGCGAGCCAACTGCCCGGCAGCATGCCGGCCATCCAGGCCGCGCCGACCAGCCCGTAGATGGTGGCCGAGCTGTCCAGCGTGTCGCGGATGAAGAACACCTCGATCACGTTGATGCCGCCGATCGCGGCGATCACCGCGGCCGTGGTGACGACGACGGCGAGCAGCAGCGGGTCGCGGCGCAGCCGCCAGGCCGGCGCCGGTCCGGTGGTGGTGGCGGCCGTGGCGGTCGCGGTCCGCCGGCCACCCCGGCGGGTACGCAGCAGCAGGCCGGCGGCGACCAGCGCGAGGTAGCTGACGGCGTCCAGCAGCAGCGGTACGCGGGTGCCGAACTGCCCGACCAGCAGCCCGGCGAGCACCGGGCCGGCGAGCGCGCCGAGGGAGACGGCGGTCTGGCTGACCGCGCTGGCCCGGGGCAGGTCGTCGGGGCGCACCATCGCCGGCAGCAGCGCGGCCAGGCAGGGCTGGGTGACCGCGAGCCCGCAGGCGAGCAGCGCGACCAGGCCGATGACCAGGATTGGATGTTCGGCGAAGGCGAGCAGGGCGCAGAGCCCGGCCTGCACCAGCCCGACGCCGACCAGCAGCCGGCGGCTGTCCACCCGGTCGGCGAGCCGCCCGGCGAGCGGGGCGAGGCACCACCAGCGGCAGGGTCGCGGCCAGCAGCAGCCCGGAGACGGCGAGCCCGCTGGCGCCGACGGCCTGGAGGGCGAGCGCGAGCGCGGTGGCGGCGAGGAAGTCGCCGCAGATGGTGGTGCCGCGCGCGGTGGCGGCCAGCCAGACGTCGGACCACCGGGAACCGTCAGATGCGAAGGACATACTTCGAAAATAATCCTTCACACCTGATCGAATCAACCCCCTTACGCCAGCGGCACCGCCTTGTACTGGATCGCCACCGAGCGCGCCCCGGCCGGCGGATCGGCCTGCCGGTTCCGTTGCCGGTACGGCCGGAGCAGGGCCAGCACGGCCTCGTTCAGCTCGGCCAACTCGGCGGCGGTGAGCAGCAGCATGCTGTCGTTGAAGAGCGCCACGTCGTACCACTCGGGCGGCTCGCCCCCGGCGCGCCGCAACCAGTCCCGGGTCCGCTCCATGTCCCGGGCGGCGTGCGCCTCCACCAGCGCTTGCTCGGCGGCGCGGGCCTCGGGGCCCGCGTCCTGGCCCGGGTCGACGAACCAGCTCTGGCTGAAGGTGCGCCAGAGCCGCTCCCGCGCGTCGCCCCGGCTGGGCGCCTGCTCCACCAGGCCGGACTTGGCCAGCGCCCGCAGGTGGTAGCTGGTCGCGCTCGGCGACATGCCGACGAGCTCGGCACACTCGGTGGCGGTCGCGCCGCCCTCCCGGGTGCTGAGGTACTCCATGATCGCGATTCGGGCCGGATGGGCCAGCGCCCGCATCACCTGCGGGTCGCTGATCGTCATCCGGCGCTGCTCGGGCCGCGCCTCCGTCATGCCACCCATGATTCCCCGTCGGCGTCCGCCCCGGTAAATTCGGTTGCCTGCCCTCAGCGCCGGAGTAAGCTGCGCTGTTCCGCCTGACGGCCGTGGTGAGTAGCACCGCACAGGACGTCCCCGCGCCGACCCGAGGTCGGAAACGCGAGCGGCAGCGTTTTTCCCCGTTACGAGGAGTACGTGGATGACCCTGCACGCCCAGGAACAGACCCTCGATGCCCAGCTCGCCGCCGAGCGGGCCCACCTGGACACCTCCCGCGCCGCACTGCGCCGGATGCGGGAACGCGCCGAGGCCCTCTTCGCCACCGGCGACAAGGTCGCCGGGGACGCCTACACCGCCGAGCAGCTCGGCCGGCACATGGCCCGGCGGGTCAAGGAGCTGGCCGACGACCCGACCACCCCGCTCTTCTTCGGCCGGCTCGACTTCGGCCACACGGATCCTGACCATGCCGGACGCGAGTACCACGTCGGCCGGCGGCACGTCACCGACGAACGGGGCGAGCCGCTGGTGCTGGACTGGCGGGCCCCGGTCTCCCGGTCGTTCTACCGGGCCAGCGCCCGGGACCCGCAGGGCGTCGCCGTCCGGCGGCGGTTCGGGTTCAGCGGCGGCGCGCTGACCAGCTTCGAGGACGAGCGCTCGACCGGGGCGAGGAACTGGGCACGGCCAGTCGGATCCTCACCGCCGAGATCGAGCGCCCGCGCGTCGGCCCGATGCGCGACATCGTCGCCACCATCCAGCCCGAGCAGGACGAACTGGTCCGGGCCGACCTGGCCGACTCGATCTGCGTGCAGGGCGCGCCGGGCACCGGCAAGACGGCCGTCGGGCTGCACCGGGCCGCGTACCTGCTCTACCTGCACCGGGAGCGGCTGCGCCGCTCGGGGGTGCTGATCGTCGGGCCGAACCGGGCGTTCCTGTCGTACATCGCGGCGGTGCTGCCGGCGCTCGGCGAGGTCGAGGTCGAGCAGGCCACGGTGGAGGACCTGGTCACCCGGGTGCCGGTGGGCGCGGTCGACCACCCCGCCGTGGCCACGCTGAAACACGACGTCCGGATGGCCAAGGTGCTGCGCCGGGCCGTCGACGCCCACATCGGCGCGCCGACCGAGCCGATCATGGTCTCCGACGGCTCGTTCCGCTGGCGGATCGGCCTCGACCCGCTGCACCGGGTGGTCGAGGAGACCCGCCGGGAGGGCCTGCCGTACGCCACCGGCCGCGACCGCGTCCGGGCCCGGGTGGTGGGGCTGGCTGCAACGCCAGGCCGAGGCGCGCCGGGCCGAGTCACCCAGCGACGCCTGGCTGCGCCGGATGGCCAAGGCCCGGCCGGTCACCGCCTTCCTGGACGCGGTCTGGCCGGCGCTCACCCCGGAGGGGCTGGTGCACACGCTGCTCGGCGACCCGCAGGCGCTCGCCGCCGCCGCCGACGGGCTGCTCACGGCGGAGGAGCAGGCGCTGCTGGGCGGCGCGGCACCACCGGCCGGACCGGGACGAAGCTCGGGCGCACCCCGAGGACGACGAAGTGGACCGCCGCCGACGCGGTGCTGATCGACGAGGCCGCCGGCCTGATGGAACGGCCCGGCGGTTTCGGGCACGTGGTGGTCGACGAGGCGCAGGACCTCTCCCCCATGCAGTGCCGGGCGATCGCCCGGCGCAGCGAGCACGGCTCGATCACCCTCCTCGGCGACCTGGCCCAGGGCACCGCCCCGTGGGCGGCCACCGACTGGCGGGAGTCCCTGACCCATCTGGGCAAGCCGGACGCGGTGGTGGTGCCGCTGAGCGTCGGCTTCCGGGTGCCGGCGGCGGTGGTGGCGTTCGCCAACCGGCTGCTGCCCGCGCTCGCCGTCGACGTACCCGCGGCGCGGTCGCTGCGCCGCGACGGCGCGCTGGACGTGCGGACCGTGACCGACCTGGACGCGGCGACCGTGGCCGAGGTGCGGGCGGCGCTCGCGCACGACGGTTCGGTCGGCGTGATCGCCGCCGACGACGCGGTGGACCGGCTCCGCGCGGCGCTGGCCGCCGCCGGTGTCCCGACCGCCACCGCCGACGACGTCGAGACCGCGGAGCGGGTCACCGTCGTCCCCGCGACGCTGGTCAAGGGCCTGGAGTACGACCACGTCGTGGTCGTCGAGCCGGCCGCGATCGTCGCCGCCGAACCGCGTGGCCTGCACCGCCTCTACGTGGTGCTGACCCGGGCGGTGTCCCGGCTGGCCGTGCTGCACACCGCGCCACTGCCCGCCCCGCTGACCGACCCGGCCGGCTGAGCGGGCCGGCGCGGGCGCACGGGGCGGCGGGGCTGGCACCCGAGGGGTACAACCGGAGTCGGTACGTCCGTCCGGGTGCGCAACCCCGAGGAGCCCCGATGATCCTGGCCCGCGCCGAGCAGGCCACCCGCCGGTACGGCCACGTGCTCGCCCTCGACCGGCTCGACCTGGCGGTACGCGCCGGCGAACTGGTCGGCCTGCTCGGGCCGAACGGCGCCGGCAAGAGCACCCTGATCAACCTGCTGGTCGGGCTGCGCCGCCCCACCACCGGCCGGGTGGAACTCTTCGGCGGCGACCCGCGCGACCCGGCGTCCCGCCGGCACCTCGGGGTCACCCCGCAGGAGACGGGCCTGCCCGGCACGCTGCGCGTCGGCGAGGTGGTCGACTTCGTCGCCGCACACTTCCCCGACCCGGTACCCAAGGCCGAACTGCTCGACCGCTTCGGCCTCACCGCGCAGGTGAAACGGCAGACCGGCGGCCTCTCCGGCGGCCAGCGCCGGCGGCTCGCCGTCGCGCTGGCCTTCCTCGGCCGGCCCCGGCTGGTGGTGCTCGACGAGCCGACCACCGGGCTGGACGTCGAGGCGCGGCACACCCTCTGGGAGGCGATCCGGGCCTTCCACGCCGACGGCGGGACGGTGCTGCTGAGCAGCCACTACCTGGAGGAGGTGGAGGCGCTGGCACACCGGGTGGTGGTGATGGGCCGGGGTCGGGTGCTCGCCGACGACACGGTGGCGGCGATCCGCGGCATCGTCGGCGTACGGCGGGTCAGCCTGGTCGCCGACGCGTTGCCCGCGCTGCCCGGCGTGGTCGGCACCACCCACACCGAGGGGCGTACCCACCTGCTCACCACGGACGCCGACCAACTGGTGCGCGACCTGGTCACCGCCGGGGTGGCCTTCCGCGACCTGGAGGTGCGTCCCACCTCGCTGGAGGAGGCGTTCCTGGCCATCACCGCCGACGACGGGTCGACCCCCGCCCAACCCACCACGGTCTGAGAGGGGGCACCCGTGCAACTCGCCCTGGTCCACGCCCGCTACCAGCTGCTGGAGATCATGCGGATCCCGGTCGCGGTGGTGGGCAGCGCGTTCTTCCCCGCCGCCTCGATGCTCTTCTTCGTGGTGCCGTTCACCGGGGACGACCCGACCGCCGCCACCTACGCCACCGCCGCGATGGTCACCTTCTCGGTGCTCACCGCCAACATCTTCCAGTACGGCGTCGGGGTCTCCGAGGACCGCGCGCTGCCGTGGAACCCGTACACCCGGACGCTGCCGACCGGTCCGGCGGCGCGTTTCGCCGGGCGGGTGCTGGCCGGCCTGGTGCTGACGTACCTGTCCATGCTGCCGGTGGTGGTGATCGCGGCGGTGGCCACCTCGGCCCGGGTCGGCGCGGTGGAGTTCCTGCTCGGCGCCGCCACGGTGGCCGTGATCTCGGTGCCGTTCACGCTGCTGGGCCTGGCCATCGGGTACGCGCTGCCGAGCAAGGCGGCGATCGTCGTCGCCCAGGTGGTCTTCTTCCCGCTGGCCTTCGGCGGCGGGCTGCTCTCCGGCCCCGACACCGCGCCCGGCTTCATCCGGGCGATCGCCCCGTACCTGCCCACCCGGGGTGCGGTCGAGCTGATGTGGGCGGCGGTCACCGACTGGTCGCCGGACCCCCGCGCGCTGGTCTCGCTGGGCGGCTGGGCGGTGGCGCTGGCGGCGCTCGCCGGCTGGGCGTACCGGCGGGACGAGGGTCGCCGGTACGGCTGACCTTTCGTCCGTTTCCCCCGCACCCGACGGCGGGACGGTGCCAGGATGCCGGCAGGGCGTGCCGCCGACGGCCGCCACCGGCGGAGAGGGGCCATCGTGAGCGGCGTCGAGCCCGGCACGCCCTGCTGGACCGACCTGGCCACTCCCGACCTGGAGGACGCGAAGCGCTTCTACCCCGAGCTGTTCGGCTGGACCGGCCGGGTCTCGCCGGAGCCGGAGGCGGGCGGCTACACGATCTTCCTCAAGGACGGCCGGGCGGTGGCGGGCGCGGGACCGCCGGCCACCCCGGACCAGGTGCCGATCTGGTCCACGTACGTGGCCACCGACGACGCCGACCTGGCCGCCACCCGCGTCGAGTCGGCGGGCGGGCAGGTGCTGGTCGCCCCGTTCGACGTCTTCGACCAGGGCCGGATGGGGGTCTTCGCGGACCCGGCCGGCGCGGTGTTCAGCGTCTGGCAGCCGATGGCGATGAGGGGTGCGGAGCTGTTCAACGTCCCCGGCGCGATGTGCTGGAACGAGCTGGTCACCCCGGACCCGGCGGGTGCGAAGGCCTTCTACGAGCTGGTCTTCGGCTGGCACCCGGAGGACGAGCCGATGGATCCGGTCCCCTACACCGGCTGGCGGTGCGGGGCGCGGATCGTGGCCGGCATGATGCCGCCGCTCGGCGACGACTTCCCCGAAGACATGCCGGCCTACTGGTCGGTCTACTTCGCGGTGGCGGACACCGACGCGACCGCCGCCCGGGCCGCCGCGATCGGCGGCACGATCCTCGTCCCGCCCCGGGACATCCCCCAGGGGCGCCTGGCCGCCCTCCGCGACCCGCAGGGCGCCCTCTTCTCCGTCATCACGCTCCCCCCGTCCTGACGCAGAGCAGGGTCAGTGGGGGCGGATGGGGACCACCAGCGGGCCGTGGTCGCCGTCGATGACGCGCACGTGGGCGCGGTAGTACGTGGCGAGGAGTTCCTGGGTGAGGACCTCGCGGGGCGGGCCGGCGGCGACCACCCGGCCGTCGGCGAGCAGCACCAGCCGGTCGGCGTACTCGCCGGCGACGGAGAGGTCGTGCATGGTGGCGAACACGGTCAGCCCGTGCGCCCGCCGCAACTGGTCGACCAGCTCCAGCACCTCCTGCTGGTGGCCGATGTCCAGCGCGCTGGTCGGCTCGTCCAGCAGCAGCAGGGTGGCGCCCTGGGCGAGCGCCCGGGCCAGGAAGACCCGCTGCCGCTCGCCGCCGGAGAGGGTGGCCAGCTCCCGGCCGTGGAACGCGGCCAGGTCCAGCCGGTCCAGCACCTCCCGCACGGCGGCCAGGTCGGCGGCGGACTCCCGCCCGAGCGGCGGGATGTACGGGGTGCGGCCGAGCAGCACGTAGTCGAGCACCGACATCCCGGCCGGCACCACCGGGGACTGGGCGACGGTGGCCACCACTCGGGCCCGCTCCCGGGGACGCAGCGCGCGCAGCGGCGTACCGAAGAGGGAGACGGCGTGCGGCGCGCGCAGCAGGCCGCCGACGGCGCGCAGCAGGGTCGACTTGCCGGCGCCGTTCGGGCCGATCACGGTGACCCACTCGCCGGCCGCGACGGTCAGGTCGACCCCGGCGAGGATGGGCGCGCCGCCCAGCCGCACGTGCAGGTCACGGACCTCGACGGCGGGCGTCACGACAGCACCCGCCGGGAGGTGCGCAGCACCAGGACGAAGAACGGGCCGCCGAGCAGCGCGGTGACCACGCCGATCGGGATCTCGGCCGGGGCGGCGACGGTGCGGGCCACCACGTCGGTCAGCGCCAGGAACGCGCCGCCGAAGAGCATCGACAGCGGCAGGATGACCCGGTAGCTGGACCCGGCGAGCAGCCGCACGGTGTGCGGGACGATGATCCCGACGAAGCCGATCAGCCCGGAGGCGGAGACCGCCGCCGCGGTGCCGAGCGAGGCGGCGGCGATCAGCAGGTAGCGGGAGCGCTGCGGGTGCAGCCCGAGGCTGGCCGCCTCGTCGTCGCCGAGCGACAGCACGTCCAGCTCGCGACGGTGCAGCAGCACCACGACCGCGGTGAGCGCGAAGTACGGCAGGACCAGCAGCACGTCGTGCCAGCCGGCGGTGGCGAGCCGGCCGAGCAGCCAGGAGTAGACCAGCTGGATGCTGTCCGAGTGCCGTTGCAGCAGGTACGTCTGCCCGGCCGAGAGGAACGCCGAGACCGCCACCCCGGCCAGGATCAGCGTCGCCGGGGACCGGCCGCGCGCGCCGGCCACCCCGAGCACGTACGTCATCGCCACCGCGCCGAGTGAGCCGACGAACGCGGCCAGCGGCACGGTCAGCGACAGCCCGGTCAGCGCCGCACCAGCCGCGCCGAGGGAGATCACCGCGGTGACCGCCAGTCCGGCGCCGGCCGCCACTCCCAGCAGGTACGGATCGGCCAACGGGTTGCGGAACACCCCCTGGTACGCGCCGCCGGCCAGCGCGAGCAGCGCGCCGACCAGCAGGCCGAGCACCACCCGGGGCAGCCGCAGCTCGGTGACGATGGCGATCTCACTGGCGGTCAGGCCGCTGTCCAGGTGCACCCCGGGCAGCAGGTTGAGCAGTTCGGCGGCGACGCTGCCGGGCGGCAGGCTGACCGGGCCGAGCGACACCCCGGCGACCACGGCGACCAGCACCGCGACCAGCCCGGCGGCCAGCCAGCGCCGGCGCAGCCCGGCCGGCCGGGCCGTACCGGAGGTCGCCCGCTCGGGG
>NZ_JAEVHN010000020.1:0-28331 GCF_016803375.1 Micromonospora sp. 4G55 | reverse complement strand
CGGCTCGATCAACGCCCACCGCTCATCCGACAAGTCCGACCGATACCCACGCCGCTGCACACCCACGCGTGATCAACGAGCCGAAGCGACCGACGCCACGGCCGAACATGAATCAACCGCTACACGGATCAGATGCCCTCTTAGTGCGTGTTTGAGAAGGTCGGATGTGGACGGTGTGGCGGCGTGACGATGGCCGCCGGGGTCGGCAGGGTGTCCGGGTGTCGTCGCCTCGTCGTGGTTACCCGTCGGACCTGACCGATGCCCAATGGGCGTTGATCGAGGGGTTGTTGCCGGAGCCCAGCACGGACGGGCGGCGGGAGAAGCACCCTCGTCGGGAGATCGTCAACGCGATCTTGTACGTGGTCCGCTCGGGGTGTCCGTGGCGGTACCTGCCGGCGGATCTGCCGCCGTGGCAGACGGTGTACTGGTATTTCGTGCGCTGGGAAGACGCCGGTGTGACCGAGACCCTGCTGGCCACGCTGCGGGTCAAGGCGCGGGTGCAGGACGGGCGGAATCCGGAGCCGTCGGCGGGGGTCATCGACTCGCAGTCGGTGAGGGGCGCCGACACCGTCGGGCAGCAGACGCGTGGCTACGACGCGGGTAAGAAGGTCAACGGCAGGAAACGGTTCATCATCACCGATACCGCCGGGCTGTTGGTCACCGTGGCGGTGATGGCCGCGTCGTGGCAGGACCGCGACGGCGCGAAGACCGCCCTGCTCAGCGCTTATCTGGCCACCCCGATCCGGCACGTCTTCGCCGACCAGGGCTTCGCGGGCCGTCTCGTCGACTGGACCCGCGACACCTTGAAGATCACGCTGGAGATCGTGCGGAAGCCTGCTGGCCAGCGGGGCTTCGCCGTGCACCCGCGCAGGTGGGTCGTGGAGCGGACCCTGGCATGGCTCACCGCCTGCCGCCGGCTGGCCCGCGACTACGAACGCCACCCCGAAATCTCCGAAGGCATCGTCAGGTGGGCCGCCATCGCCGGCATGACCCGCCGCATCACCCGCGGCCGACCAGCCCGACGGCAGGCAAAGCGCACCTTCATCTGGACCTGATCAAGTCCCTCTCAAACACGCTCTTAGGCGGCGGTCGGGCGTTTCGTTGCGTCGGGCGTCGTCGACTGAGCCCACCCGCGAGCTGGTCCGCAACCAAATTCTGGATCACCTCCATCCGGTGAAATGGCACTGACTGCCGAGCTGCGAACACTTCCGCTTGTTACGTTCGTCGGCGACCCGATCAAGGACGCCGACGATGCGCCATCGGCAGGCATGCGAGCGGGGCAGAGGACGTGCCCGGCGATCCAAGCTCCGCCGATGGCCCGTCCCTGCTCCTGCGCATCGTGCAATAGCTGATCTGCATGTGGTGATGCTGCTGGAAGGATGAATTCGTGGGAATCGTGTTGGCCGACAGGACGATGCCTGTAATCTCGCCGCTTGCCGGCGAGCCGATCGAACACGCCGACGCCGAGCGTCTCGCCGGCGTCCTCAGGGCCTTCGCCGACCCTGCCCGGTTGCGGCTGCTCAGCCTGATTCAGTCGGCTCCCGAGGGGGAGGCGTGCGTGTGTGACCTGACGACCCCGCTTAACCTGTCGCAGCCGACGGTCAGTCACCACCTGCGGGTCCTCACCGAGGCCGGGTTGCTGGAGCGGGATAAGCGTGGTGTTTGGGTCTACTACCGGCTAGTCCCGACGGCGATCTCCGCTATCGCTGATCTGCTGACCCTGCCGGGAAAACGAGCGGCGCGGAGAGCCCCCCTCGCTCGGGCGCTGAACCGCACGTCAGCGGTGATCGCATAAGGCGCAGGTCGAGCTTCGGTAGGCAGTGAGAGGCAGGGCCGGCCTTGAGGCCTGCGATCGGAAAAGTCGCTCTGGCCGCGCTGCGTCGATTGTCCACCCAGGCAGGCGCGCGGTTCGGTGATGTCCGCAGCCCCGGCAAGGTCCTGGTCGACGGGGGTGGTCGATATCGGCGGCACCGAGGTGTTCAGCCTCCGGCTGCTCCAAGCTCGCGAAGCGGCTCACGTGGGGTGGCAGTTCTTCGCCCACCACGACCCGGCGGGCCGAGGGGTTCGACGACCTGCGTTCTGCCTTCGGTTCCTGGTGGCCGGCGTGAGCCCCGCGACCGAACCGACGCTGACCGCACCCGACGAGGACAGGCGCAAACCGTGACCGACACGACGGTGGCCGGGACGGACCGCCCGCCCGGTTAGTCTCTGGCGCAACCGCGACTTCAACCTGCTCTGGATCAGACAGAGCCTCTCCGACCTCGGCACCGCCATGTCCAACCTGGCCATGCCGCTGCTGGTGCTCTCCCTCACCGGCTCGGCCGCCCCGGGCCGGGCTGGTCGGCACGGCGGGACTGCTCACCACGCTGGTCTGCCGGCCGGCGGCTTTTGCTGACCGCTTTCCCCGCCGTACGCTGCTGGCGGTCTGCGACGTCGTCCGGCTGATCGGCTACCTCACGCTGGCCGGCGCGGTGCTCGCCGGGGCGGCCAACCTGTCGATAGTGCTCTTCCTGCGGCGTCCTGGCCTCGATGGGCTCCGTGGACTGTTTCCACAGGTCCTGCCCGAGACGTTCCTCGCACTCAAAAGGCCAAAATGGTCTGTGGCCGCCCGGCCATCTCATCAGAGCTGGAGATCGACGTATCTTCTTGCGAAAAGTTCTGGCACCCACGCCGCCGGCACGGCCTTTTGGACGCCTTCAGCCTTGACAACTAGGAGGAGGTCCACATGAGTACCTGTCAAACATCGAGGTGCCCGGCTGATGGGCGCCACTGCGGGGCGCTGTCCTGAGTTCCAGGTCGGTGAATTTGCTGCAACGACACATGGTCGAATTCCTTTCGCTGAGTTCTGTGTGCGTGCAGAATAGCGATGGGAGCGGTTGTCATGGTGCGAGAAGTGGTCACGATCCTGACTGATCACCTTGACGGCGGCGCGGCTGACAGGACAGTCGAGTTCGCCCTAAACGGCATCGACTACTCGATCGACTTGTCCGACGCCAACGCAGGCCAGCTACGCAAGGTGTTGGAGTCGTATATCGCACGCCGGACGCCGGCTGGACGAGGGCGAGCCGACACGCCGTCCGCCGGAAGGCGGTCAAGCCGAACTGACGCCACTACGCGTACTGATCGCAGCGGGAGTCGCGCGATCCGGGAAGGGGCAGCAAAGCGGCTGCGAGGTCTCCGAACGTGGAGGAATTCTCACCTCCGTCGTCAACGCGTACCGAAATCGGGAGCAGTCGTCTGGGGCGCGACGTAGGAATATGGCATGCAAGCGCCGAGACGGAGTTTGCTTCCGGTGGTAAGCCAGGGCCGGGTGTTGGGCGAGGAGCCAACCCGAGGTTGGCCGCGGGTTCATCGGGAGTCTTGTTTTCGGACCAGCATCAGCATCCGACGACGTTCAGCGACCGCATTCGTGACAGGAGGGCTGTGGGCTCACAACGCCGAGGTGCTTTCATGTGGTGAAATTGGTGTGGATGTATGGCCCTATAAAAGGCGAGGGCGAACCGAGGTTCCGTGCCGCTCTGCTCCGCTCGGAGAGCCGGGCATGGTGGCCGGCTGTTATGCCAGCGGCACAGCCCTCGGAGGCGACCCGCTCCCCGGCCCATCTTCTTGTCCACATGGGTGGGCTTGTAGCCGTTGCCAGATATTGCCGAGAACCAAGAGCGCCGGTTCTCTTCAGCGGCTGGCTCGAGCGGATATTAGTGCTGAGGCGAGGCGGCCGTCAACGGTGACCCTTGATGTCCGTCGGTGGGGACTGAGCTCGCTAACGAACAGACAGCCGGTGGCGCGGATGTGAGTGGGCCTTGGCTCACTGCCGTAACGCGACTCTCGACCGATGAGACCATGCTAAATACGGGCGAGCGCGAGGGCTTAGTGACAGAGGGCGCGCAGCTCATGGCACGATGGTGGGGAATCAGTGCCGAGCAGTGCTGGCAGCCCCGGGATGGCTTGTGTTGAGGTGGTTGGAGGTCCGCTCAAGTCGAGCGGACCTCCAACCAGTCCGCCCTGCCTGCACTCAGGCTACGACCGTGACCATGCCGTTGTCGAGATCGTACCGAGCGCCGACGATCCTAAGGGTGCCCTTATGGACCCGTTCGGCGACGATCGAACTCCGTTCCAACAAGGCACGTACCTGGGCTCCGATGTTGGCCCCAACAGCGTTTTCGACCATGCCGCCCGGTTGGCTGAGCACCGGCTCGACAATTGGCCGCAGGCTGTCAATGATCGTGCCAATGTGGCCGGGCGCGGGGCTGCCCGAGCGGATAGCGTCGATGGTCGCGGTGATTGCCCCGCAACGTTCGTGGCCGAGAACGAGGATTAGCGGGGTTCCAAACTCCTCGACGGCGAACTCTACGCTGCCGAGGAGCAGGTCGTCGATGACGTTTCCCGCGACTCGGTTGTCGAAGAGGTCACCCAGCCCTTGGTCAAACAGAATTTCGGGGGTCACTCGTGAGTCGGCGCAGCCTATGGTGACCGCGAACGGATGCTGGCCTGCTGCCAGCCGATGCAGGTCTTCGAGACCTTGATGCGGGTGACGGCTGTGCCCCGTGACGAACCGCTGGTTGCCGCGAAGAAGCCGGCGCCATGCGTCGGCTGGCGTGGCGGCAGTGGATTCGACCTCGGCGCCGCTGGCGGGTGAGGCGAGGACGGTCGTGCCGAGCGCTAACAGTGCGCCACCGCCCACCAGCAAAGACCTACGGGAGGGGTTGTAATACTTCACGCTGTTCTCCTCCAAATCTGTAGCTTCGTTGAGTCTCTATCAGTAGTCGCCGGGAGTCCTAGGGAGAACCGCGCGCAAGCTCGTGTACTTCATCGCGACAACACTCGATGGCTTCATTGCCGCGCCGGACGGGTCGCCCGACTTCTTCGGCCTCGAACGAGATCTGGCCGCGTATCCGGCGAAGCACTGGCCGCAGACCATCCCGACCTTCGCCCACCCGCAGTTCGGCATGGACCGGCCGGAGGGTCGATTCGACGCGGCGCTGATGGGGCGCGCTACTTACGACCCCGACTGCAGGCCGGCGTCACCAGCCCGTACGCCCACCTCGGCAGTACGTCTTTTCCCGATCTCTGCCGCCTCCCGCCGATCCGGAAGTGGAGATCGCTTCCCGCGATCCGATGGCCTTCATCCAGAATCTCAAACATCGGACCGGGGGTGACATCTGGCTGTGCGGTGGCGGCCAGCTCGCGGGCCAAATCCTACCCGAAGTGAACGAACTGGTGCTGAAGCTCAACTCGGTCGTGGCCGGCAGCGGCGTCCCGCGATTTCGATCTGCACTGGTTCACACTGTCGGACACCGGACCCATGCCCAGCAGAGTCGTCGTCCTGCACTACGCCCGTCGGGAACCGGTCGCTGGCGACAGTCGGTGAGCGTCGTTCCGCCGCGCTATGAGCGAACGCTGTCCGACCGGTGGCCCATAGCGCTCTCCTGATCGGCGTTTCGATCATCGGGCGACACCCGGGCCGGGACTGTGCCACTTCCGGAGCGGTCCACTGGACCCGGTCGACCGGGTTGGAGGCAATCAGCTCCAGCTCGACGGCGTGCCGGAGCCTTATAGAAGGTGGCTCGCTTCCGCTGCACGGTCGAGGCCGCAGCCGGCTTGCCGTCGAGCCGTACGCAAAGGGCTGTCAAGGAACCGGCGCACCATCGCGGGCGAGTCGGGCTCGACGACCAGCAGCGACGCGGTTTCCAGCCCGGCCAGCGCCGCCGCGTGCTCGGCCGGGATCCTCGACGATCGACCGCCGGGTCTTGGCTGCCGCCCGGGGCCACACTACATCCCGGCTACGCGCGGCTGTCCGCGTATCAAGTGGTGAGGTTCCTGGTCCGCGCCTCGTACACCGGGCACCCGCTCGAAGGGCTCCCCCAGTTCGCCGCCCGAACCTGCTCGGCGCGGAACGAGTGCGCCAGGGCCTTGGTCCGGAACATCTCCTCGAAACGTTCGCCGCTGACTGCCCAGCGGACACGCCATTGAGGAGCCTTCCGGTCGGCGCGCTTGGTGGTCTCCCCAGAGCTGGACCTCGCAACTCTTCGTACGGCGCCCTGCTCCAGCTCACCGAGCCACCGCCCGAGCAGCGACCCGCGGACCCCGCAGTTGGCCGTTCGGGAGCTTGATGACCTGTTGCCCGTTTGAGGATGTTTGGGTCATGTCGGGGGGTGTTAGCCGGACTTGACCACCGAACGCCCGGGTCAGTGGGGCCAACCGTGTTGCGGCTATAGACACCTGTTAGTCCCGCTTGGTCCCGCACCGAAATGCCAGGATCGCACCGCAGATCGTGTCTGATCCAGAAAGCCCTGGATTCGTCGGACTACACGTGCGATCCACCGCATCGAATCCACAGTAGACGCGGGGCATGGTTGAGCGACCCGCCTACCCTTCCGATCTGTCCGACGCCTGTTGGGCGCTGATCGCCCCACGGCTGATCGCCTGGCGTCAACCCTGCACCGGCGCCCGGGATCGGCGGACGCAAACCCACGTATGACCTGCGGGAGATCTTCAACGCCATCCTCTACGTCAACCGCTGCGGCACCGCCTGGCGCTTACCTGCCGCATGACTTCCCGCCCTGGCAGGCCGTCTACGGCTACTTCCCGCCTGGACCGGCGACGGCACCTTCGCCCAGCTCAACTACCAACTCACCGGCCTGGCCCGCGCCAAGGCCGAACGTGGCACCCAGCCGTCGGCCTGCGTCATCGACAGCCAGAGCGTCAAGACCTCCACCAACGCACCCGCAGCCACGCGTGGCATCGACGCGGGCAAAAAGATCGTCGGACGCAAGCGGGGCATCGTCACCGACACCCTCGGCCTACTGCTCGCCGTCATCGTCACCGCCGCCAGCACAAGCGACAACACCATCGGCATCGACCTGCGCAACCAGGCCGAGGCCACCCGCCCGGCCGCTGGCCAAAACCTGGGTCGACCCCGGCTTCAAAAACAAGGTCATCGAATACGGCGCAGCCCTCGGCATCGACGTCGAGACCGTCACCAAGGACCCACACGTCAAAGGGTTCTTGGTGTTCATGCGCCGGCGGGTCGTCAAACGCGCCCTGGGCTGGATCATGCACCACCGGCCTGGCCCGCGACTACGAAGCTCTACCCGACAACTCCGCCAGCATGATCCGCATCCGCATCGCCATGATCGACAACCTCACCAAACGCGTCGCCGATGAAACCACCCCAACCTGGCGAGACCACTGAAGACAGCGTCATTCGCAAAATTCGTGAATCAGACGCTCTCTTAGGGGTCGACGCTTCTTGGACTGGCAACTGAGGCATATCGTGTACTGCCACCGCCTGTTCGCGGATTGCAGCTGTGACTGACGTCATGGGAACTCTTTGCTGGTTGACGGCGGAAACAGGTATGGATCCAGGTTTTCGGTCCCGCGTTCGGGCGGGTGATGAGGGAGCTTTCGCGGTGTTATTCCGCGAGCACGGCCGAGCGGTGTACAACCACTGCTTTCGGCTGACAGGTGACTGGTCTGCAGCTGAGGACTGCACGTCACTGGCCTTCCTGGAGGCGTGGCGTCTGCGTGAAAGGGCTGAGCCGCATGGTGGCAGCCTGCTGCCGTGGCTGATGGGCATCGCCACGTTCGTGGTACACCGTCGCCGGCGAGTGGCACGCCGCCATCAAGCGCTGATGGACCGCCTCCCCCCGCCCGGGCTACTGCCCGACATCGCGGAGGAGGTAGTAGGCCGTCTGGAGGACCAGGAACGCATCGCTGTGATCCGGCACGTCCTCGGGCGCCTGTCTAGGGCGGACCGGGAAGTCCTGGCACTGTGCGTGTGGTCCGGGCTGGACTACGCGGCAGCGGCCGCGGCCTTGGACGTTCCGGTCGGAACGGTGCGTTCGCGCCTGTCACGGGCACGTCGCAGGCTCGACAAACTTGCGCAGAAAAGTCTTGGGCTGAGGGTGGAACCCGTGGATGCAGCCTGGCAGCTAACAGGTGACCGCAACAGCGCGGTCCGGCCGGAACAGGGGAGGACACGATGAATCGGGACCTGGACGACGACCTGCACGCGTTGCGTCGGATGCTGCCAGTGTCCGCCGAGCGTGACTTCCCCGCCGGGCGCTATCACCAGCGTGAGGAACACTTGATGATCAGTTGGCTTCGCATGGCGCAGCGTCCCCAGCGCCGCCCGAACCGGGCGGTCCGCTTCGCCATCCCCGTCGGACTCGCTGCAGCCGTTGCCGGCACCGTCCTGGTCTACGGCCAGGACGGCACCCCTGCCCTCGTCGGCGGGAACCAGGCGCAGAGCGCGCCAGCCACCACCGGCCAGCAGTCGCTAGGGACCATCAAGAACGTCGCCTACAGCCTCCAGCGCCAGCCCAGCGGCGACGTCAAACTCATCATCGAAGACCCCCATGGCAAGCCGAACGCCGACAAGATGCGGGCCGACCTGGCCCGCCTTGGCGTTACCGCACAGGTGCTGATGGGCCACCCCAACTGTCACGACCCTCTGCCCTCACCCAAGCCCACCTCACGCGCCGAGGCACAGAAGTCCCACCCCGTTCCCGGCCTAGGGGCGGTGGACCTCAGGCATGAGGATGGCAAGGCAGTAGCGTATATCCACCCGGACAAGATCCCGGCAGGTCACACTCTCACCCTGGGCTTCAGGCAGCCCGACGCTATCTGGCCGCTGTATGTCAGCATTGAGGACGGCAACGGGCCCGACTGCATCCCGACCATCCCCGCTGACACCACGCCTACTGTCGCGCCCACCCAGTGAAGCGCTAACCAGAGACCGACGTAAGTAGCACGACATGCGGCCTCGGACTCCCGTCCGGGGCCGCATCGGGGTCTGTGGATCTAACGGCACCTCTCTGACGCCTTCGATGCCGCGTCCGCCGTGTTGTTCGAGGTCGAGTTGGCCTTCCAGGGCGTGGTCGACCGACTCGATGAGCTGCCGGATCGGTTTGAGTAGGTGTTCGTCGGGGCGGTGGGGTGCGGTTGCGGAACGAGGGTCGCAGCAGCGCCGTACCCCGCGTTCGGTCAGCCAGCGGTCCAGTTCGGCGGAGACGTAGCCCTTGTCGCCGATGATCAGCAGGCCGGGGCAGTCGGTGAGCAGGTCCGGGTCGTGGTCCAGGATCGTGGTCAGGACGGCTCGTTCGTCGAGCTTGGGGTCGGCCAGGGCCCAGGTGATCGGCAGCCCGGCTAGTGTGCGGATCAGGTGCAGCCGCCGTCCCAGAACCAGCGTGAGTGTGAGGCGCAGTAGCAGTAGCCGGCCCAGCCGGCCAGCTGGAAGCGTTTGACCGGGCCGGGAACGGGCGCACTCGACCGGGGTAGAGCCGACCAGCCGACACGCCGTCGGTCCACAGGTCGGTGTCGGAGGCCATCGCCCAGATCGCCTGCTTGAGCAACGGCAAGGCGGCGCGGAGTCGCTGGTTGTAGCGGACTGGCCGGGCAGGTAGGGAAAGGCCCGGGCAGATGCGCGCGGACGAACCGCAGCCAGAATGCTTCGGAGCGCACCCCGAGCAGGACCTGCGCCACCGCCAGAGTCAGCAGTTCGGCATCGGTCAGCTTCGACGGCCGTCCAACGCGGGCAGGCCGCCCGAGCCAATCGTCGATCTTCACGTACAGCGCGGTGAAAGAGTGTTGATGTCTGTCGTCACAAACGGATCATCAACACCCTTCGCTGCGTCCGCAGCCCCCACCGGGTTAGTACTGCGACGGCCAGCACGTCCTCGACAGTCCAGCGGCTACCGGCGATGCGGGCCGCGGGCGCGGCGGGGTCCGTACCAGACGTAGTAGGCAATCTCGCCGGTGGTGATGCTGCGCCTGGCCAGGAGCCAGTGCCCGCGCCCGGGCCGCCAGCAGATGAGCACCGGCACCCCGGGCCCACAGGCACTCGGGGGACCGTGAGCGCCGGCGCCGGCGGACAGCCGACACCACGCCCGGGCGGGTAAGGCGGCGATCAGCTCGTCGGCACGGGCGGCGCCCATGATGGTGGTGATCATGTCGTCGTTGCGGCGGGTGGCTAGGACGTAGCCCACATCGCGCTTTTCCAGCCAGACCCGCAGCCTCTTGACCTGCCCGTCTGCTTCGTCGGCGTTGACCCATCCGACCGGCACCCCGGCATCCAGTGCCCGAGGCAGCAACGTCTTGGCGAGCTGCGGCTTGGCCGTGAACTCGACCTCATCTGGGATGCCCGCGGCAACCCCGAGGTGATCATCCCGTACCGCAAGCCCGCCGACGGCAGCGACCTGCCGGCCTCGAAGCAAGACCTCAACGCCCAGCACCGCACCATCCGGGCCAGAGTCGAACGCACCCTGGCCCGGATGAAGAACTGAAAGATCCTGCGGCGACTACCGCCGTGCCGTCCACACATTGGCCGACGCCGCTTCCGGCATCGCCAACCTGCACAACATCACCCTCGCGGCCTGTGCACCAACCCGATACAGGGCAACGCCTTCACCGCGTTACGAGACACCACTTAGTGCCTCGTCTTTGAACGTTGATCGTGTAAGCCGTCGGCTCTGAGGATGTGGCGATGTAGTCTGCCTTGTCGCCGACATGTGGTCGTTCAGCAAGCTGAAGGACGACGCTAACGAGAGCAAGGGCTAATGATGTTGGCCGGTACGGTTACAACGGCCGCGGAATGTAGGCGGCGTCCATGCCTATCAAGCACACGGCGATGGTGAAGACGTAGGCCGCAGCGATCTGCCAGCGGACCGAGGTCTCGACGCTGAGATACTCCATGGCCCGTCCCGACTTGCGCTCGCGCCAACGGCGCCACGTCTCCAAGCCCCCGAGGATCAGGATGAAGAAGAAGACGGGCGACGGCTGCCAGATGATTAGCCCAACCGCGGCAGCCATACCGGCTAGCCAGATCAGCGGATGCAGCGCACCCGCCACCCGTCCGCCGTCCAGCGGCAGCACGGGGAAGAGGTTGAAGAGATTGAGGAAGAAGGCGGTGTAGGCCAGCGCACGCAGGAAGTCCGAGTTCATCGACTCGGCGACGCCGAGCACGGCACCCGCACCGAGCAGGCCCGCGATCGGACCCGCCAGCGCAGAAGCAGCCTCCTGCGAGACGGACCGCTGTTCGCCCTCGACGTTGACGAACGCGCCGATGAAGGGAATGAACATCGGCGCGCTTGCCTTGATCCCCTGCAGCCGGAGCACAAAAACGTGCCCGAGTTCGTGCACGAACATCAGGACGACGAACCCGACGGCGAACTTCCAACCCCAAAAGATCGTGTAGGCGCCGATCGAGATCAGCATGCTGAGAAACGTCTTTAGCTTCAGCAGCGCGAATAGCCCGAGCTTGCCGATCAGCGCGGTCTTGCCGAGCACCTTGAGGGTCGCAGCGCCGACAGCTGCCGCGCCGCCGCCGACTTTTGCTGTCTTGGCCCGCCAAGTCCTACGCCCGCCCATTACGGCGTTATGCAAGTCGGTTGCCGTCTGGCTAGTCGCGGATATGGCTGACTGCGGCGGTACGACGGGGCGCAACTGGCGGTCCGAAGACGGGTCGCTCATGACCGGCGAGACTAGCAGCATGCTCATGCGCATCGTCAACCGACCTTGAACGGTAATCCGGGTGGCGGATCTTGGAGTAGATGAGTATTCACTACTCTTGCCAGAGGTTCGGTGCGGTCAAAGTTGCTTCCTCCTCCACCTTGGATCAGCAGAAGAAGGCGTGGGGGACTCTTCGAGGATAGGAACGTGCTTAGAACTCCTAACTCTTTGAGTGTCGAAGTCGCCACCAGCAGATGATGGCGCAGGCGAGGGTGAGGAAGGCTTCGTAACCCCGGCGTCTGTCTGCTGAGGACTGTCGTTCAAGATGCCTGGGTGCAGGTGATCACCGCGAGGCACCCGGAGTGGATCTTCCCGTTCACCGGACTGCAGCCCGCCCAGTTCCGCCGGCTGGTCCGCGTGGTCGCCGAGCGTGGCGGGGACGCCATCGCCGACGGCCGGCCCGGCCGGCAGTGGGCCCTCGACCTGGCCGACCGGGTGCTGCTGGTGGCCACGTACTGGCGCACCAACCTGACCATGCGGCAGATCGGCCCGCTGTTCGGGGTGTCGCACTCCGCCGCACACCGGGTCATCGACACCCTCGGCCCCCTGCTCGCCCTGGCCCCCGCCCGGCGACGGCCGGTCGACCAGATCCGACGAACCTGCAGGTCGCCATCGACGCCAGCACCAGACTGGTCATCGCCGTCGGCGACCCCCAGCCGGGCAACCGCAACGACACCATCGTCTACCGCACCAGCGGCATCGACCAGAAGCTGGCCGGACGGCCGGTCATGGCCGACGGCGGCTACCGCGGCAACCCGGAGGTGTGATCATCCCGTACCGCAAGCCCCACGATGGCAGTGAGCTGCCGGCCTGGAAATCCGACCTGAACAGGGAGCGCCGCACCGTCCGGGCGCAGGTCGAGCACGCCCTGGCCAGGATGAAGTGCTGGAAGATCCTACGCGACTACCGACGCTCCGCCCGGACATTGACCGACGCCGCTTCAGGCATCGCCTACCTGCACAACATCGCCCTCGCGGGCTGACCGCCAGTCCGGTGCCGGGCAACGCCTTCACCGAGTTACGAGACGTCCTTTATCACCCGCATTGCCCATAGTGACTGACAACGGCTTCAGAGGTGCTGCGCAGGGCGACCGTCAAGTTGCATGCAAACGCGGCTCCTGCTGCGCGATGCGAAGAGAACCTAGTACGAAGCAAACCGCGTGAGTATTTGCTACTCAACCTTTCTCAATTTCTAAGTTGGTGATGAATAACGGACGGCGACGACGAGGTGCGAGATAAGGATCTCGGACTCGTCAACCCCGGGGTGACCGTGACGGCTCGTTTCCGCTTCCTCCACCACTGCAAGCGACCTGCCGACATAGTCCCAGCGTGCGGTGCGGAGTGTTCCCACTCGACCCCTCAAAGGGAGTGCACGTTGAGCAACCCGCCATACGTGGTCGTTAATGGACAGTGCCGATCGTCACTGCTTCATGTCGTCAATACAGCTTCCGGTGACCACCGGGGTACCCATATCCTGGCGAGGATCCTTCGGGTCAACGCCTGTATCGCTGAGGCTTCTTAGGCAATCGCCGCCATCCACGAGAGGAACGATGGGCAGCCGCATGCACGGGACCGTCATGGACCGCCGCCCGGACGCTTGCGCTCTAGTGGGGGAGGTGCTCACCTTCGCCTCCTTCGAGCGCCTTGCCGGCACGCTCTCCGGGCACACCTTCGTCAAGCTGGTGGTCGACGGCCCCGCCGACGAGATTCACCTCATCAACCACGCCCGCTACCAGGTCCACGGGTGTTACAACGCTGAGCACATTCTCGGCATCACCCG
The DNA here is from genome assembly GCF_016803375.1 of Micromonospora sp. 4G55. Classification (NCBI taxonomy): domain Bacteria; kingdom Bacillati; phylum Actinomycetota; class Actinomycetes; order Micromonosporales; family Micromonosporaceae; genus Micromonospora; species Micromonospora sp. 4G55. The sequence goes on along the minus strand of NZ_JAEVHN010000020.1, from coordinate 15,044 downwards.
GCAGCACCTAGAGTCCGAGGTGGATGAATACAGCCACTCGTTCTACGCCGACCCGGACCGTCGCCTCTACCTCGGCCTACTCTCGCGGCGCCGGCGTCCGGAGAGTGGGGAGTTCTTCTGTCCGGAGGCCGTCGAGGTCGACACGATGTCCACCGACATGCTGCCGTGCCTGTACCGGATTGTCCGCGCGCAGGTCGACGCAGTGCTCCTACTGCTGATCAAGCCGGTCACTTATCGGCAGGAGCAACAGGTCGCCGAGGTGTCCGAGATGGAGCTGCCGCGGACCGCCGCGCACGAACTCTTCTCGGCCGCGTCGTACGTCATACCCCAGCCCGGCACGGCTGACGGCTGGTTGCGGGCGTTCCGCGAGGAGGCTGCCTACCGACGCGCCGACCCGCCGTCGGGGTGGTACGACATCGTCGCGATGGAACGCGTCCCCGACGACGTCCCCCGGCTCGCCGGCATCGTCAAGGCCCCCCACACCACCCCGCTACCGCATACCGACGTCCCTGCCGCCGGCTGGGGCGTGCCGAACGCGATCCAGATCGACGCACTCGACCGCATTGACCGCGAGGGCCCGGAGGGCGCCTGGGTTCGCCACGAGGTGGACCCCGCAGCCAGCGGCATCGCGCTGACCCGCATCGCCCAATCGGCGGATGCCGACCGACCGCCGATATGGACCGCGCACCGGGTCACGGTGGCCGAGCCCGAAAGCCGCGCTGGCCCGATCGCTGACCACGCCAACCTACGCGCCGACGACGCCTACCGGTACGGCACGAAGGCTGCCAACCTCGGCGAGCTTCTGTATGCCCTCGCGCACGGCTCCGAGCGGCTACTCGGCTGGTACCGCATACCCCGAGCGATGTCCCCCAGCCTGCTCAGCTATCTGCACCGGCTGCTCGGCGTGGCCGACGACGCCACCGACGCCGACCTCGCCGACGCCGTCGAGGCCCTGCTGTGCCAGGTGTCGGTGCCGCCGCGCGGCATCGCGCTGTCGATCGCGCTCGAGCGGGAGTTTCTTGAGTCCTCGGCCGAAGTCGAGCAGGGAATCAGCCGACTCAAGACGGCCCTCGGTCTGGGCGCCTCCGACCTGGACGCGCACTGCGACCGACTGCAGAGCCAGGTCCGCCGGATGGCGGTGCCCGGCGCGCTCCGTCGCCGGATCGACGACACGTTCGTGAACCACCCTCGGCAGCATCGCCGACTTTGTCGTGCGCAGCTCGTCCAACGCCGAGGACCGCGCCGGCTTTCCCGCAGCCGGCATCTACGAATGGTCACCCAAGTGACCAACAACGACGACGTGACGGACAGTGTCCGGACGGTCGGGGCGTCCCTTCTCTCGGCGCGCAGCGTACGGCTGCGACACCAGGCCGGTATCGCTCTCGACGACGCCTACATTGGCGTGGTCGTCCAGGAGCGGGCCGCAGCTGCGATGCGCAGTGTGCTGGATACCACGCAGCCGTTCGCCTCGGCCGACTTCCGCAACGTCTCCGCCAGCTCCGCCGAAGACCGGCGCCGCGGCCCCGATGCAGCATCTATTCAACACCGTAGAGGGCGGCGGCCGGACAATGTACTGCGGCGACGCTGACCACGACCTGACCTACGCGGACCGACGGCGACCGGAGCGCCTCGCCCTTGCCGGCCGGCTGCTGCAGGCCCAATTCTCCCCCGACGACATGTTCGGGACGCCGGTCGACTTCGAGTGGGTGCCCGACCGCGATCGCATCGCGGTCGTGCAACTGCGTCCGTACTTCTGCTGAGCCTCGCACGCATCGGCGGCCCGCGCCTTCGGGTCCCGGGCCGCCCCCTGCCCAGCCGCATGCCCGCCACAATCCTGACTGGAGCCGTCCGATGCGCCCTGCCAGCACCGCCGCGCCGCCGTTCGCGGCCGCCCCGCCCGCCCTTTCCGCCCAGGTACGCCGGGTAGGTTGGCTCAGCTACACCAAGCTTGGCCGCGCCCTCTGGGCGAGATCCGCTGGCGTAGGTTCGACCCCCACTGGGCCGCCGCGCGCTCGGCCACCGCCTTCGTTCGTGGTTCCGGCGGTGGTGCCAGGTACTCCTATCGAAGGCAATCAACTTCCTCCGTAGTGGAGCTGGCACTGATTCGGCTGGCGATTTGAAATGTCGTCGCCGCTCCAATGAGCAAATGATGGTGTGCAGATCTTGGTCCGGGTGGCGCTTGCTTTTCCTCGTTCAGCTTGCGGCCTTGGGTTCTGTAAACCTCTCCCGCAGTAACACATTCTCGTAATGGAGTTGGTTATGTATTTTGTCACAGACTGGCGGCGCCGGGTGTCCGGTGTTATGGCCGCCGTCTTGGCGTCTGGGTTGGCGTCGGTAATGGCGCCGGCTGTCGCTTTCGCTGCGGTCGATCAGAATGTAGCGCCGACGTTGCCGGGTGGCGCCGTGTTGCCGATTCCGAGTGTGCCGGTGTCGAAGGCGACTGGCACGGTCGGGACGCTGGCGGGTTCGGGCAATGTGTCGCCGAAGGGTGACTACTCATATGTGCTGCCCCTCGATGTGCCGGCGGGCCGGCGGGGGATGCAGCCGCATCTCGCCTTGAGTTATTCCTCGTCGGCCGGTGAGGGGGCCGCAGGTCGAGGTTGGGCGGTTTCGGGTCTTTCGCAGATCAGTCGGTGCGGGCAGTCGTTTGCCTCGGAGGGCCGGTCGCGGGGGGTGAAGTTCAACGAGAGTGACCGGTTCTGTCTGGATGGGCAGAAGCTGGTCCTGGTCGGTTCGACGGACGGTGCTGGTACGTCTTACGGGGCGGACAACGCCGAATACCGCACGGAGACGGACAGTTTCGCGAAGGTTACCTCTTTCGGTGGGTCGCTGGCCGGGGGCCCGGACGGTTTCCTCGTGTCGACCAAGTCCGGGATGACTCTGCAGTTTGACGCGGTGTCGGCCACGCGTAAGGCGACCGCGGTGTCAGTCACGGACAGTGACAACTTTCGGGCCTGGTCTGATCGGGTGGATTCATCCGGACAGGTGAAGGCTGCATGGCTGCTGCGCAGTGAGAAGGACCAGTACGGCAACGAGGTCCGTTACTCCTGGGATCAGCCCAATCCGGCTGCGATGGAGTTTTACCCTCAGCAGATTACGTATACGCATGGGGCCAACAAGTCCGCCTTCCGGAAGGTGGAGTTCGCCTACGAGGGCCGCACCGATGTGCGCGAGGGTTACGTCTCGGGGGTGAAGACGGCGCTGACGAAGCGGTTGAAGCGGATCAGCATGTCGGCACCGAACCCGTCGGCGGTATCGCAGGTGTGGTCTTACACGCTGGACTATGGCGATTTGAGTCAGTCGGGTCGTAGCATGCTGCGGTCGGTGACTAAGTGCGGTCAGGCGAGCGGGTGTCTGCGTTCGAAGAAGTTTGACTACAAGGATCCGAGTCCGGTGCCGGCGTTCGTGGAGAAGACGATCGGGGCCCCGCTGCAGCTGGGAACCCGTGATGCGGATTATCCGGATTACGACTTCTCGCCGAATGCGGCCATGCGGGTTGCGGATCTCAACGGTGACGGTCTGCAGGATCTGCTGCTGAACCACTCGTCGACCGGCGGGGAGACGCGCGCGCTGTTGGGTACCTATCAGGGCTCGACCCCGCAGCCGTTGGAGCACGGTGTGGTGCTGAGCTCGGCCAAGGGCTGGCCGTCCGCCACGGAATTCTCCGAGGTGCGTCCGCTTGATCTGAACGGTGACGGCGCGCAGGAGTTGATGGTGCCGTCGAGGCTGTCGAACGCCAAGGTGGCCAACTTCCTGAAGTGGGATTCGGCCGGTGAACAGTTCATGTCGGCGGGCACGGGACCGAACACGGCCGAGGTCAACGAGTTCGCCGATCTGGACGGCGATGGCCTGATCGACTATCTCGCCAGCGACGTCGCGACCGCCAACACGAACGACTTGGACGCATTTTCAGCGCGGTTGAACACCGGGACCGCCAACGCGTTCGGCAACGCGCCGAAGCTGGCCTCGTCGCCGCTGTTCACGGCCAACTACCAGTCGTGTCCGACGCTGCGGGCGACGGATGTCGACGGCGACGGGCGGGCCGAGCTGGTCGGCCACATGCTTGGAACGTCGGGTGGGGCGGATATCGAGGGTTGTTATGACACCGACAACCACGAGAACTTCTCCAAACCCAGCATCGTGCGGTTGAACGACTCCGGTCAGCTGACGTCGGCCGAGTACAGCAGCCAGGCGGCCGGGCAGACGGAGCGCTGGTACACCGCGGTGCCGTTCCTGAAGGACCATGACTCGCTGCTGGGCGACGTCAACGGTGACGGCCTGACCGACGTGCTGATGATTCCGAAGACGGCGAACTTCAACAATCCAGGCCAGGTTCTGATCAACACCGGCAACGGGCTGGTCAAGGGAGCCGAAGAAGACGTCCAGCTCAACGGCCGGGCGCCGGTGATCGCCGATATCAACAGCGATGGCCGCGACGACGCGCTCTGGGCGGATCGGCTCGGCAACCTCATGCTCAAGCTCGCTGGTGGGTCGACGGTCAAGCTTCCGCAGTCGGTGGGCTACAAGCCGACGATGGGCGACTTCGACGGTGACGGCAAGATCGACTTCGCCAAGCTGACACTCCGCGACGCAGCGGCGGGCACTTTCGACCTGAAGGTCATGACCCAGAACTCCTTCGTGGATACCGACCGACTGACGCAGGTCTACGACGCCGGCAGCCACATGGAAGAGCAGGACATCCTCTACAGCACCCGGTGGAACGACCACCCGGAGGAGAACGTCAGCGACTACCCGACGTGCGGCGGGTTCCCGAGCTTGTGCGTGCGCACGGGACGGCTGGTGGTGCGTCAGGTGCACTCCCGCTCCCACCTGGTCGATCTGGACCCAAACAAGACCGCAACCTACCGGAAGGACTACGCCTACGAGGATCCCCGCTACGACCTGCGGGGACGGGGCTTCCTCGGGTTCGGCACGATGCGAATCTGGGATCGGCAGCGTCCGGCGGAGTACACCTACCGCTACGACCTGTCCACCCGGGTCAACAACGGCAAGTACTACCCCGGGGTCGGTGGGCCGTCCGAGGTGTTCACCGTGGTGCCGATCCTGACCTTGGACGAGGTCGCTGCCGGAGTGACCACCGGGGTGAACACCCGTGTGACCCACACCACGACCACCCCGACCGTGACCGCCACGTCAGGGGTCTACCGCACCACCGCCACGCAGACCGAGACCGGCGAGTGGCAGCAGTACGCCAACCTGTCCTACACCTCCCGTATCGGCAGCACGCAGACCGCGCACGTGTCCGGCATCGACGAAGCCGCCGCGACCTCGGGGGTGCGTGAGAGCACCAGCCAGCAGAACTTCAACGAGTACGGCAACCCGACCAGTGGTTCGACGACCAACAGCTCTCACCTCGACGAGCAGACGTTCACGATCGGATACGACAACCGGACCAACCCGTGGCTGATCAACCAGCCCACAAGGACGGCGGTGACCAGCCGCAACAACGGTGAGCAACTCACGCGTACCAGCGAGAAGCATTACGACGCCCACGGTAGCCTGGATACGGTCTATGCCGAGAAGGACAACCCGGACACCAGCCTGCAGCAGATGACCACGCTGCGCTACGACAGCGACGGTCTGCTGACCGCCACCATCAACGACGACGACCAAATGGTGGGCGAGTCCAGCGAGACCGGGCTGCCGCAGCGGGAGTCCCGCGTGGAGTACGCGCCGGTGTTCTCTGGACAGCCGGATGAGAAGGTCTATGCCTCCCAGACCTGGGCGAAGCACGTAGCGCCCGACGGGACCGATCGGCGCCCGTCGGTGTGGAAGGCGGTGCATCCCGCCCTTGGGGTGACGGTGGCCAGCGTGGACATCAACAAGGTCACGTCCAAGACCCTCTTCGATGATCTGGGCCGGCCACGCACACTGAAGCGTCCGGCGGGGCCGCTGTGGACTACACCTACGCCAACCGGGCCGACGAATTCGGCGGCGACAACGGCATGGTGGCCACCGAAACCACCAAGACCGGCATCAAGACCACTACCGTCACCGACGCCCTAGGCCACGTGCTGTCCCAGTCGGTGACCGGTTTCGGCAGCACCACCACCACACCCACCAGCAGTACCACTACCACCAGCTACGACGTGCTGGGCCGCGTGGCCCGTCAAACCGCCCCCGCCCCCCAGGGCACCACCACCTACACCTACGACAGCCTCGATCGGCCACGGGTCATCACCCTGCCCGACACCAAGACCGTCATCAACACCTACACCTTCACCGCCACCCAATCCACTGCCACCACCACCGACCCCGAAAACCAGGCCCACACCAACACCACCGACGCCATCGGCCGAATCACCGCGAGCACCGATGCGCTGCACAAGCCCGATGGCAGCGATCAGAACATCATCACCGCCTTCACGTATCGGCCGTTCAACCTGCTGGCCACGGCAACGGACGACAAAAAGAACCTCACCACGAACGTCTACGACATTCGGGGACGCCGTATCTCGCTGGCCGACCCCGATCAGGGCACTCACACCACGACCTACTACGGCACGGGTGAGGTCAAGACCGACAGCCGCACTGACCTGACCTCGGCCACGTTCGACGACCTGGGCCGGCCCCTGACCTCACTCAGCAGCGTGGACGGCACTACGACGTTCACCTACGACACCGCCGCCAACGGCGTCGGGATGGCCGCGACCGCGACCAGCCCGGACGGGGTCACCACCGCGTACCGCTACGACACCGCGGGCCGGCCGGCGGGCAGCGACGTCACCGACACCACCACCAACCGGACCTACTCCACCGACCTGACCTACGACGACCTCGGCCGGCCTCCACGCTGGCCTACCCGGACCCGGACGGCACCGGGGGAGCGGCCCGCTTCACGACCAAGACCACCTACAACGCCGCCGGATACCCCAACAAGATCACCGATATCACCGGCGGCGGCAACAGCGTCCTGTGGACCGTCACCGCCCGCAAGCCGAACTTCGCCATCGACACCGCCGAGTACGGCACCGGCACGAACAAGATCACCCGGACGTCGGACTACGACTCCGGCACCGGCCGGCTGCACAACATCATCTCCACCGGCCCCACCGGCAAACTCCAAGACTTGACCTACGGCTACCACGCCAACGGCCTGGTCAAGTCCCGTGTCCAGAACGACACCACCACCGCCAACCAGGCCCGCACCGAAACGTTCGACTACGACAGCCTGGGCCGGCTGACCAACTGGAACCTCACCAACGGCACCGACCCGAAGCTGTCCACCACCTACGGCTACGACACCGTCGGCAACCTCACCACCCTGACCAACACCGCCGGGGTCAATGAAATCCGCACCTACGGCAAGACCACCGGCGGTGTCACGAGCCAGCCGCACACCCTGACCGCTCTCAACGGCAGTGGCTACGCCTACGACGCCAAGGGCCGACAGGCCAGCGGCGGCGCACGCCAGAACATCACCTACACCTCCTTCGACCTGCCCCGCAGCATCACCACCGAAGGCGGCAAGACCACCACCTACAGCTACGACGCCTACGGCCGCCGCGCCAAGGAGGCCAACGCCGTCACCGGCACCACCACCTTCTACATTCCCGGCCTCTACGAGGAACACCGCCAGAGCGGCGCCACCACCAAGCAGGTCCACTACGTGACCAGCCCGGACGGCCCCATCGCCCAGGTGACCTACGACCACACCAAGGCCGGTAACCCCGCCACCACCCTCTACCAGCTCACCGACCACCTGGGTTCCACCACCACCGCGGTCGACACCACCGGCGCCGTCAAGCAGACCAACTACTACGACCCCTTCGGCAAGGCCATCACCGCCGGCGGCACCGCCACCACCACCCCGCTGACCGGCCCCGTCACCCACGGCTTCACCGGCCACGAAGACGACTCTGAACTAGGCCTCGTCAACATGAACGGCCGCGTCTTCGACCCCATCCTCAAGAGATTCCTCACCCCCGACCCCGTCGTCAGCAACCCTCTCAGCACCCAGAACTGGAACCCCTACAGCTACGTCAACAACAGCCCTCTCAACAACATCGATCCCACTGGCAACGAGACCGAATGCACCCGTGATGGACAGGGCAACATCACCTGCTACAGCCCTGAGATCGTCATCACCGACGGGGCCATCGACGCCGCCGGCGGCGCCGGCCCTCACGTGAATCCCGCCGGCGAAACTGCCAGGAGCGAACCCACCACCTCCGACGCCGTCACCGACACGACCGTCCGGGAGCCGGTCGGTGGATACAACCCCAACAAATACGCAGAAGAATGGGGCGGGTTCCCTGGTGGATTGGTCGACCCTTGGCGTAACCTCATCCACAATGACGAGTACGAGGGCCATCTTCGTCAGATGGAAGCAGAAATGTACATGCGAGCGTTCAACGGCGACGATTCCATCCTTCGACGCCAAGCAGCCCTCCGCAAACAGGCTCTGGAAATGTTCTATGGCCTCAAGGCGGCAGCGGAAGCGCAGCAAAACTTTAACGCAGTAGTTCAGCAAGGCTTTGCCATCGCGGCAGGCCAGCGGTCTGATCCCCCCGTACGAGCGGGCGGTTCGGCCGACGCGCCTGCGGGGATTCTGCCGGGTGGCCACCGCGCCTCGGTCGAAGGCCACGGGGGTATTGGGCTAGCTCCAGGGGACAAGACTGGTGTCGTTGCATCAGGAAGCTCAGTGACTATGCTGCGTCCGGGGGTGGCCTTGTCGGATGACTATGCATCCCTTATGGCAGAGAACGACTGGGCGGAGATCGGTCGGCAATTCGAAACAAACGCGAACGCCGGGCGGTATGACACTCTCGAAGTCAACGGCATGAACCGCTACTTCTCCACCTCGGCGCGCGGTACTTTCGAGGGCGCCAGGACGCTTCTTCCTGGGGCCAACGTGCCGGCGGCATACGTTGGTGCCGGCGCTGGGGGTCTCACTGTCCATGAGAACTCGTGGTTGCCCCAGAATGTGTGGCTGGCCGATGTGGTCGGCGTACCCGATGCAGGTCATCACAACTGGGTAGTGTGCACCGTCTGCTTCTGGTAGTTGGCGCAGTCGCTACTGGCGATGACAGCAACATGAATCGATGATCGGTGATGCTCGGGATGGCAGAGCTCGCCGTCCCGAGCATCACCTCATGTGGAGCGCTGCCTGATCCCCAGCCGTCCAGGCTTTCGGAGTGACACGATGCTGAGGAGATTAAGCGGCTGCGCTGATAGTGGCTCGAATGGATGTGGAGATCAAAGCATTCATCCGAGCCCGCGATTGGGCAGGCAGTGCTGCTTTGACCTGATTACGAAGGTGGCTTTTAATTGGGTGGGCTGATGGCCTATCAACAGTTAGGGAGAGACATGCTGACCGCTACTGTCAAGTGGTATGACAAGACCAAGGGCTACGGTTTCCTGACCGTCGACGACGGTTCGGAGTTGTTCGTGCATTCGTCGGCCTTGCCGACGGACGTTCGCATTCTGAACGCCGGTGATGTCGTCGAATGCGAGGCTCAGGTGGGGAACAAAGGGCCGCAGGCCTCCGTCGCTAGGGTGGTCATGCCAGCGCCCCTTGAGGCTGAAGGGATTATGCGCCCAAAGGCGGACCTCGTGTCCGCGGTTGACGAAGTAACCAATTCACTGCAAGCCATATCGGCCGTTCTGCGCAGTGGCGGACAGCCCGGCCGAGCCGAATGCTACAACGTCGCTCGAGCGCTACGAGTCCTCGCAAATCGACTCAACCCTGCGGCATCGTAACGCCCACCCATAGCTTGAGCCATGGCGGCGGCTGCGATGAACGCGCACCATCCAGTTCCCCCCAGAATCCCACCAGATAGGTGACCATGTTGAATAACATCGACCAACCCGCTCAGCGACAGGGCCCGAGCCGTCGCATGATCATCGCCGGAACCGCCACTGGTGCTGCGGTCATTGCAGCGGGCACCGCCACCGCGATTGTTTTTCGAGACCAGGCTCCGGCGAGTGTGGCGAAACCGCCTTCCTCGACTCCAATTGAAATTGCCCGCGAGGACGAAGTGCCCACTGGAGGCGGACTCGTCGTCCCGCACGCCAATGTCGTCTTGACTCGTGACACGCAAGGAAATCTTCGCGCGTTCTCCGCGACTTGCACCCACGCCGGCTGCACCATCGCGGAGGTCGCTGAGGGTCGAATCAAGTGCCCCTGTCACGGCAGCCGGTATGACGCCACAACGGGACGTCCCGTCAGCGGTCCCGCAAAACGAGCACTGCTTGAGGTGGCGATCGCGGTGAGAGACGGAGTCATCACCACCGGCTAACACTAGCTCTGTGGCCGAAAAATTGCCTCGGCCAGCCAGTCATTAGGAACACGCGTTGACAGAAAGTAGTCATGAGATCGTTGCTCCGCAGCTCTGCCGCCGTCACGGCAGGGCTCATGATCTGGATCGGCTCCGGATTCGCCGCTAGTGCCTCAGCAGCCGAGCCAACCACCGCCGTGATGCCTCTGCCAGGGCTTGCGCCTAGCGATAACCCCGGCGTCTCACCCTCGCCCACTCCAATAGAGGCATCCAGTCCGTCCGCACCTACGGCGAGCCCGAGCACGTCCATGTCAACGTCCGACCCGAGCCCCTCCATACCACCGAGTCCGACACCCACCTCGCCGCATCCCACTGCCAGCAGATCGCCTGGCTCAACGCCCAGCGCCACCGCGAGTTCCTCTCCGGTGGCACCCGCGCTATCAACAAGCCCGCCCTCACCGGTGCCGCCGCCCCTCACGTCAAGCACCCAGGGTCCCGTCCCCCCAACAGCCGGAACAGCCATCGACGCAGTCAGCGACTTGGCTGCTGACATTGCTGCCGAACGAAAGGCGCGGCAAGCGGTCGTCGACAGCGATCTGGCCGCCATCAATGGCACACCGGTCAACGAACGGACCGCCACGCGGGGCAACCCGGGCGTCACATACCGCCGTTGGTACGCCCTCTGGCAGGCAGCAACCATCCACCGCAGCAAACTCAGCCCAGCTCAGATACGTGCAGCCCTAGGAAAGGCCGCGGCAGATTCGGCCGGGAACTGCGTAACCGGCACGGTCGCCATGGACCTGGATCGCACGCAGCGCGCCAACGCCATCAAGATCATATCGGTTGGGCGGCGGCTGGGTCTGCCCGAGCGCGGCTTGGTGGTCGCCATCGCCGTCGCCATGCAGGAGTCGTCGCTGCATAACCTCGCTAACCCTGTCTACCCGACCTCCAAGCAACTCACCACGGAAGGTGTAGGCCGCGATCATGACTCGGTAGGCCTGTTCCAGCAGCGGCCTTCCGCCGGCTGGGGCACTGTCGAGGAACTGATGACGCCAGAGATCGCCGCCGAACGCTTCTACCGCGCGCTGAAGAAGGCGCCCGGCTGGCAAGCCATGTCGGTTAGTGAGGCAGCGCAGGCGGTCCAACGTAGCGCCTACCCAAATGCCTACGCCAAGTGGAAGTCTGCCGCCCGTCGCGTCGTCCAGGCGATGACCGGATCCACGAACTGCGGTACGGGCTCAGGCTGGGTTCGGCCCCTCGCTGGCGTAGTCACCTCGGGCTTTCGCACCGCTGAACGGCCCCAGCACAACGGCGTCGACCTGCCCGCGGCCCGTGGGGCCGCGGTACACGCCGTCGCGGCCGGCACGATCCTGCGCGTCGTCTGCGACGCCCGTCGCTCCGACGGCCGTCCCTACTCATGCGACATAGACGGTGATCGGGTGGGTGTACGCGGCTGTGGCTGGTTTGTCGAGATCGGCCATCGCGACGGATCGGTTGCGCGGTACTGTCACCTGGGGCAACGGCCGTCCGTCACCGCGGGGCAGGCCGTAAACGCCGGCCGGATCCTCGGCGTTGTAGGCAGCAGCGGCCACTCCTCCGGACCGCACCTGCATCTGGAGACTCACACTGCCGCCCCGGCGACCAGCGGCAACGCGGTAGATCCGGTCGTCTTCCTGCGAGCTCGTGGTGTTGAACTCACTCGGGAACACCGATGAATACTTCACGCCTGCGCCGGATCGCCGCAGCCACAGTCGTCACCATAGCCACGCTGCTCAGCCTCACTGGCACTGTGCCCTTGGTTCCCAACAACACGGGCAGTGCGAGCGTGGGACGTACGCCAGAGCCGTCGGTGCCAGCCACCCCACAAGACGACAACACCGGCTGCGCGGCGCTGTCAGCGCAGACACTGAGCACCCTGATCGGCGCACAGGTTCAACCGCAGCAGTCGAGCGCTCCGCCACCGGCCGCCTCCGTCTGCGCCTACACCCTCGCCGAGGATCAACAGTTCTCTGGGACCCTGCTCATCGCGACCTGGACCGGCCGACAGCACTACGCCCCGTCCGCAGTCGGCGCTACCCAGCCGCTGGCCGGGCTGGGCGGAGAGGCGATGGCTGATATAGGCCGGGGCGTGATCCTCGTCCGTTCAGGTGATCTAGTGTTACTCATCCACGTCATCTCAGGTGCCCACACCGGCCGTGCCGCACAGATCGCCACTGCGGTCGTTGACGCGCTGACAGGGCCGAAACCGACATCCGCAGCCTCACCGAGGGCGTAACCAAGGACTGTACCGCCTGTGGCGCCAGCAGATGAGGACGCAGGCGAGGCTGAGAAAGATGCTGTGGATGTCGTCGCGGATCCCACAGCGGACGTTTAGTACTGCAACGGCAGTTATGAATGCGGTGTAGTGCATGATGTCTGCCGTGACGGTGGCGGAGGTCGATGCGTGGACGGCGGAGTTGGATCGGTTCATGCGCGAATCGCGGGTCGGATCCGGCGTGCGGAGCCACGGGAACGGGTGCGGCAGTACCTGTGCGGCTTGGCCGCCGGGCTGGAGCGTAAGAACGGCTCGACCCTCGCGGAGCGGGCGGGCGAGGTGTCGCCGGACGGGTGAGCGGTTGCTGCGCTGGGCTGACTGGGATGTCGAGGCCGTCCACGATGACGTGCGGGATTTCCTAGTCGAGCACCTCGGCGACCCGCAGGGTGTGCTGATCGTCGACGACACCGTCTTCCTGAAGAGGGGCGTCCGGTCGGCGGGGGTGGCCCGGCAGAACCCCGGCACCGCCGGGCGGGTCGAGAACTGCCAGGTCGGTTCCAGTTACCCCATCGTGCAGCCTTGAACAACAGGTAACCCGGCTGGCGGATCTCGGAGCCGGCGTCGAGATCGGATCTCGGTTTGGCGCGCTGGCTGTGCCAGCGGATGAAGTCGCCCGATGGCCGGGGCCCTGCTCGGCGTGGCTGCGGTGGTCGGTGCCGTTGAAGGCGAAGTAGCGCCGGCAGCGAACTCGGCCTCAATCCAGTTCAGCCAGGAGGCGTAGGTCGAGAGGAACACCAGTTCGACCCGGTTGATGGCGCACCAGGCGCGGACCTCGGGGTGCTTGTGCGGTGAGAAGTTGCCCAGGATCAGGTTGAGGTGCTGGCCAGCGACGGCGCAGGGTCTTGAGGAGGGCCAGGAACTCGCGCCGATCGCTTCCAACGGTCTGCCCTTCGGTGTGGACGCTGCACTGGCCGCTCGGGCAGAATGTTCGGGGTGCACTTGCCGAAACCCCGCCACGCCGTCACCCTCGCGTTGTTGGCCACCGTCCTTATCGCGGGGTGCGGGAGGGCGGATCGGCCGGCTGCGGCCGGGCCCGGCACCACCACCGGCGTGGCACCGCCCCCGGTGACCGGCTCACCGGCCGTACCGGCACCCGCCCGGGCTGGGCTCGGCAGCCGGCCGAGTCCGAGCGCCCGGCCGTGCCCGATCTTCCCGGCGGACAACGTCTGGCACGCCGACGTCTCCCGGCTGCCTGTGCACCCGCGCTCCGCAGCGATGATTGGCGCGATCGGCGGCGGCGCCAAGGTGCATACGGACTTCGGCTCCGGCCGCTGGGAGGGCGCGCCGATCGGCATCCCGGTCACCGTCGTCCCTGCCCGTCAGCGGCGGGTCCCGGTCTCCTTCGGGTACGCCGACGAGAGCGACCCCGGGCCGTACCCGGTCCCGCGGGACGCGGCGGTCGAGGGTGGACCGAGCGGCACCGGCGACCGGCACGTGATCGTCTGGGACCGGGCGGCCTGCCGGGTCTACGAGTTGTTCGACGCCCATCCGTCCGGGGCAGGCTGGCGGTCCGGCTCGGGAGCGGTCTTCGACCTGCGGTCGAACCGGCTGCGACGGGCGGGCTGGACCTCGGCCGACGCCGCCGGGCTCTCCGTCCTGGCCGGCCTGGTCCGCTACGACGAGGTGGTCGCCGGCCGGATCGACCACGCCATCCGGGTCACCGTGCCGCGGACCCGCACCGGCTGGACCTGGCCGGCCACCCACTCCGCCTCGTCGGCCACCGATCCGTCCCTGCCGCAGCTCGGCCAGCGGCTGCGGCTCAAGCGCTCAGTGGACGTGTTCCGTCTGCCCCGGCAGGCCCGGATCGTGGCCGAGGCGATGCGGCGGCACGGCCTGATCGTCGCCGACCACGGCTCGGCCTGGTTCCTCTCCGGCGCCCCCGACCCGCGCTGGGACAACAAAGCCCTGCGCGCCCTCGGCGGTCTGCGCGGCAGCGACTTCGAGGTGGTCGACGCGTCGGAGCTGATGATCAGCCGGACCTCCGGCGAAACCCGCTAGCGATCCCCGTCCAGATGGCCACCATGCTACGTCGAGGCGTCGGTCCCGCTTGGTGCCGCCCAGGCGATCGTCCCTACTCCCAACCAGGGCGCTGCCGCAACGACGGCGGCCTTCGCATCTTTGGCCGGCCTGCCCCATCCCGGTAAGCAGCGGCAAGACCATCCTATGGGCGGCTCAACCGCGGTGGTGATCGCGCCATTAACCGAGCACTGCGCATCCGTCCGCAGCCGCATGACCAGATGTCTCCGCACAGGCGACCACGTGGAACGATGCCGCGGCGAAGGCACGAGACCGCCGAGATCCGGCGGGGTTGCAAGCGCTACATCAGCCGCGAGTTGTTCCGCCTCCTCGCTACTTCCATGGGCTTGACAACCCACAGAAGCGTCCTGACCGGGTCTGTCAAACGAACGGCTCTGGCGCAGAAACGGTGGTGACCCTGTCCTCTGTGGCCGGACGCGGTGCGGAAGGCTGACGCCGGTGTGACCTCGACC